>JBDHVQ010000087.1:0-8202 GCA_039809845.1 Clostridiaceae bacterium
AATTAATTATCCTGAAGAATCGAATATAAACTTGGAGATGACAGGGAAGTTGAAATAATCCTGGAAGAAAAGGACGGAAATGTGGAAATAACTGAGCATTTCACACCGGATCCCAATAATCCTCATGAAATGCAGATTGAAAGCTGGAAGGCAATCCTTTCAAACCTTAAAAAGTATATAGAAGAATAATGAGAAGAATAATGAGAAGAATAATGAAGGCTGATATTGGAATTAATCTCCTTTGAGAACAATGAAGATTAAGGGTAGAATATATCTTACTGAAAAGTAATTAAAATCATAAGGAATGGAAAGTTTTCAATAACAATAATGAAATAAGACCTCCTGATCCCGGTATGTATTAAGGGTTACCGGGTAAGGAGGTCTCTTCTTTTTCTGAATGCATTTTTCTTTGTATTTCTTAGCATTACACCTTAACATGAAATCCTATTATGATCCCTTATTATGGAACTTAATAAAGCAGCTTGATTATCATCATTCGGAAATAACTGCAGTCTTTCTTTCACTGACAGGGATATTGTCACCGGGAGTTTTAAGGTATCTTATAAAGAAAGCGAGGGCACCCAATGCTCTTATCAATGCGGAAACGTAGAGGGCGGTATAAACTGAAAAGTTTCTGAGGATGAATTCTCCGAAAAAGGGAGACAGGAAAAGGGTGAGGTTTGTAAGGGTTGCATGGAGAGCGACTGTTAAAAGTCCTTCCTCTCTGTCTGTTATTTCAAGGAGTGAACCTAAAATCACCACATTGATTCCAGAGGTGAATAGACCCATTGAGATACTCATCACTGCATTTATCATAAGGGTCTTTGACAGTGCGTAGAGAATGGGGGACAGTGCCATGCCGCTGCAGACTACAGCCGTTGTGAGTTTGTAGCCTTTCTTTCTTATCATTTCTGCCCAGAAGTTGTAGCTTATGACCATAAAGAATGCACTCATGACGTTTATTATTGTTAGCCACTTTTCGTCAGCTTTTAATACATCTATCTGGTAATAGCTGAAAAGGGGCCATCCCATCTGCCATCCGAAGTGATATATGAGGGAACAGACGAGGAAAATCCTGAACTCCTTGTTTCTGAATATCTTTTTAAGACTTCTTTTAAGTTCGATTCTTTTTTCTGATATATCATCCGTAACAATTGTGAGCTTATTCATTGTCCTTATTTCTAATATCCCTATGACTGCAGAAAGAAGGAAGAATGACTGGTAAATCAGTATTACTGCAGGTGGATTCTCAGGAAGTGATAGTATAAAGCCTGCGGCTATTGAAAAAATAATCTGGAATACCTGCATGAACTTGTTTCTCTGACTAAGCGCATCAGCCCTTTCATCTGCCGGGAAAAATGCTGCCGTATAGCTCTGGAAGGAAGACAGCGCTATGGATTCAGGCAGATTCATGAGGGAAAAGAGTGTTACAAAAACATATCCCCTTATTTCATAGGGAAGATATGGTGTGAACATGAGGATGATTGGAAAGAGCCTCGATATATAGAAGAACTTTGTCATCATTCTCCTCTTGTCTTTATTCTTTTCAATGTAAATTATTCCGGATATGGTGGTTAAAAATGCAACTAAACCTGGCAGTGCATTGAAAAGTGAATAGTGAAAACTCGTGGCTCCAAGGCGGTCGAGGAATTTGGGGGCATATGTCCTTGAAAATACCTGGGTCAGGACAAAGAGGATTCCATTCAAAGTAAATATTTTTAAATTATGGCTCCTTCGGAAAGGGGTTAAAAAAGAGGAAAACCACCGGGTAAAAAGATTCCCGGTGCTGATCTTCATCTTATTGTCATTATTATTCTGCAAATTCATCATGCACCTTTCTTAAAAGTGTCTGTTTGGTGGTCCAGAGTTTCTCGGATAAATCCACGTAATAGGTATGCGGACTTTCAAGTCTTCTTATTTCATCCCAGAATTTTGATGATTCTTCATGGGCAGTCTTCTTGATTTCATTTACAGTCGGTGAGTCATATACCTTTTTACCGCTGTCAAAGAGCTGTACCTGAAGTTCCTTGACATAGAAGTTCCTGAGAGTCTTTCTCTTCCATGTGAATATGGGATCAAATATAACATAGGGTTTTGATTCATCGACAACTTCATCCCTGTGGGCGATAACGTCTGCCATGGCCATATTGTCCGACTTTGAGAAGAACCTAAGTATCTTCTTGAAACCTGGGGTAGTTATTTTTTCTTCATTGTCTGATAATTTTATCCTCGGAACAGGATTTCCATCATCGTCATTTACTGCTACAAGTTTATATACTCCCCCGAATACAGGTTCAGACTTTGCGGTTATAAGCCTTTCTCCCACACCGAAGCTGTCTATTACGGCTCCCTGAGAGATTACATCCCTTATGACGAATTCATCGAGGGAATTAGAAACGAGGATCTTGACATCTGAGAATCCTGCTTCATCGAGTATCCTCCTTACTTCCTTTGTAAGGTAGGTAATATCACCTGAATCTATTCTTACTCCCTTTGGTCTGAAGCCCCTGGGTACTATGACGTCGTTGAAGACTTTTATGGCATTTACTACACCGGATTTAAGAGTATTGTAGGTGTCGATCAAAAGGGTGCAGTTGTCGGGATAGGTTTCTGCATATGCCCTGAATGCATCGTATTCTGAATCGAATATCTGGATCCAGGAATGGGCCATGGTTCCTAAAACCGGTACATCAAAGAGCATGCCGGCAAGGGTATTTGCCGTGCCTATACAGCCTCCTATTATTGCGGCCCTCGCTCCGAATGTTGCACCGTCATAACCCTGGGCACGCCTTGAGCCGAATTCCATTACAGGTCTTCCTGCCGCTGATTTTACAATTCTCATTGATTTTGTGGCTATGAGAGTCTGATGGTTTATTGTAAGAAGAATCATAGTTTCAATAAACTGAGCTTCTATCACAGGACCTCTTACAGTGACGAGGGGTTCATTCGGAAATACGGGATATCCTTCGGGGACTGCCCATACATCGCAGGAGAACTTAAAGTCCTTTAGAAACTTTAAGAATTCTTCTCCGAAAAGACCGAGGCTTCTTAAATATTCGACATCTTCCTGTGAAAAATGGATATTTGAAATATAGTCCATGAGCTGATCCACTCCGGCCATGATACAGTATCCCCCGCCGTCGGGAACCCTTCTGAAATACATGTCAAAATAAGCTGTCTTATCCTTCATACCGTTTGTAAAATAACCGTTGCCCATGGTGAGTTCATAAAAGTCCATGAGAAGTGTCAGATTCCTGCCATCTCTTACATCAAATTTATTGTACATACCTTTTCCTTTTTTAAACCGGCTGGTTTTCTCTTTAAGTCGGGGATAAATCTGAAAGATTTTTCCTGATAAGAATTATCCTTTTTGGTTCATTTATTTAAATATACATTACTTTACTCCAATTTTACAGTGAGGGGGCTAAAAATGAATTCACTGTAAATGAAACATTAATACCTGAAAAGGTGGCAATTCATTTTTTTATGGGATTGTGTATGTAATCATTGATTTCCCCCGATAATTCCCTGGGGGTGTATATTATGAAACTCGATGAATACCAGAAGGCTGCTGTAGTAAATGATGATAAAAAAGTACTTCTTATAGCTCCTCCGGGAAGCGGAAAGACAACGGTTCTTATTGAAAAGATACTGCATCTTGTGAATATAAAGAATGTTGACCCGGAAAGGATTTTTGTCCTTACATTTTCGAGGAGTGCCGCTGAAAATATTAAAAAGAGAGTGAAACTTAAAAATATAGAAGGACCATTTTTCGGGACAATCCACTCCCTTGCATACAGGAATCTTACTGGAAGGGAAGGAAAGAGGCTTATAGGTGAAAAAGAGGCAGGGGAAAGCATTAAACCTCTACTTAAGAGGTACCACATACCATCTTCAGAAGCTTCAGAGTATTTAGGGATTATTTCTGCAATGAAGATCGGAAAGGAACCGGAAGGGTCCTATTCTTCTGATTTTTTAAAAGAACTTAAAAACACATATGAAAGGGAAAAAAAGGAACTCAATGCCTTTGATTTTGATGATCTTATGGATGATTTCCTGGTGTTCCTCGATACGGCTGAAGGAGAGAAACTGAGTCTTAAAGCTCAGTATATACTGGTCGATGAATTTCAGGATCTTAACGGCATACAGCTTGAAATACTCGGCAGATTATCTGGGACTGCCTCACTCTTCTGCGTTGGCGATGAAGACCAGTGTATCTATTCATTCAGAGGTTCTGAGACTTTATCAATGGTCGGATTTGAAAGGTTCTTCCCGGGTGGAATAAAGCTTTATCTTAAATACAACTACAGGAGCAGTCTTTCTGTCATTAATTATGCAAACAGGATTATTGAAAAGAACAGACTGAGAAACAACAAAAAGATACTGAGTTTCAGAAGTGATCTTAAGGAACTTGAGCTCTTGATTCCTTCAGATGAAGATGACTGTCTGAGAAAAATTCTAGAAATAACGGAAAAATCCCATAAGACAGAAAAAATAGCACTGTTATTCAGAACGAATATGGAAATGGATTTCTATATGGAAAAATTCATTAAGATGGACATCGGTTTTTCCCTCCTCGACAGGAGATACAATTTTTTTGAAAGAGGATTCTACAAAGGGTTTTTCTCGTTTTTAAGGGCAGGAATTCCAGGCAGAAAGGATGATTTTTTAAAAGTCCTGAAAATCCTGAAATACCCGGGCAGGATTATCAAAAAAGTCAGTGAACTCAGCGATATAAGTGAAGACAGGATAAGAAGACTTAATCTTAAGAACACCGAAACCGAAGATACTGTAAGACTTTTAAGATGCCTTGCAGATTTAAGGAATAAAAAGCCTTCCCATGCATTTGACTATATCTACTACATACTTGGATATATTGAATTTGTAAGAAACATGAGCGAAAAAACAGGAAGCGACATGGCTGAATATACTGAAGATTTTAATGAACTTAAAAAAAGAACTGAAGGGTTTGAAACATATGAAGATCTTGAGGTTTTCATTTCCGCATGGAATTCAGTTTACAGTGACAAACCCGGAGAAACAGGAAAGGTAATTCTCGGGACTCTACATTCAGTAAAGGGCATGGAATTTGACAGGGTAATAATCATGAACTGTGTGGAGGGAATAATACCCCATGAAAAATCGGGGAATGACAGGGAAGGTGAAAGAAGACTATTTTATGTTGGAGTTACAAGGGCTGAAAATGAACTCTATATTATGTCCCCGGAAAGTATCGGAGGAAAGAAAAAGGAAACATCAGTATTTTTAAAAGAAACTGAGGTTGATCCCCCGTAAAGGAGTGAATATTCCTGTTCATTTTTTCATGGTATAATTTTAACCGCACAGAAGATTCCAGTATATGCCATTATGAGCATGAAATAAGTGCAATAAAACCGGAGAAAATAAAAATGACAATCAATATAGGTCCCAATGAAAAAGGGCAGAGTGTAGAGAAGTACGTGAAAAAACTAATGAAGGATGTTCCTCTGGGAGCCATCTACAAGGCTTTGAGAAAAGGGGATGTAAGACTTAACGGTGTCAGGGCAGACGGAAAGGACAGGCTTGAAGAAGGCGATGTTCTTGAAATCAATGGCCTCGAATCGAGAAAAGCCGTTACAAAGAAACAGTTCATGGATGTTTCAACTGATTTTAAAGTGGTATTTGAAGATAAAAACATACTCATGGTTGAAAAGTGGCCTGGGGTTGTAGTCCATCCCGACGGAAGGGACAAGGCATCCCTTGCTGACTACGTCCTTAATTACCTCGGGGAAAAGGGAGAATATGACCCTGAAAAAGAAACCACATTCTCACCCTCACCGGTAAACCGCCTCGACATGAATACTTCAGGAATAATAATATTTGCCAAGAACTTTGAAGCACTTCAGTCATTGAACGCAATAATGAAGGCAGGCGGAATAAGAAAAGACTATGCTGCCATAGTAAAGGGCAGGATAAAGGACGGCCTTTACGAAGCCTATATCAAAAAGGATGAAGACAAAAACCTCTCTGCTGTATATAAGGAAGCAGGCGAAGGAAGGCAGAAGATAGCCATGGAAGTCAGGACAATTGAAACCAACGGCCTTTATTCTTTCATAGAACTTAATCTTATAACAGGCAGAAGCCATCAGCTTAGGGCTCACTTAAAATACCTGGGGAATCCCATAATAGGGGATGTCAAATACGGAAACAGGGAAATCAACCAGTTCTTTGACAACAAGTTTACCTTAAAGTTCCAGTTTCTCCACGCCTTTAAGGTAACTTTCACCCAGACCGATGATTTTCTTTCATACATGCAGAATAAGGTAATTGCGGTTAAACTTCCGCCTTTATTCAGGACAATCAAGACAGAAATATTCAGGCTGGATCTTTAATAAGACATAAGGACAGAGAATAAATAAAAAACCAATAAAAGACATCATATTGATATAGCAGAAAAACTATAATATAAACAGAATATATAAATAACACAGAAGACAGAAATTTAAGCCATAGTGGCAGATTTCTGTCTTCTGTATTTCATGAGTGTTTATTATTCTTAAATGCAGTTCTTGGAATTCGATCCTTGAAATGGAGCACATGAAATGAGGGAACATCGGGATTTTCTGCTGCAGAGAAGTTATTTAAGAATGCGATAAACTTAGACTTGGTTCTTCTGTTCCTGTGGGGGTAAAAAAGAGGCAGACTTTAAAGCCCGCCCCTTTAAAGGAAATAGTATTTATATTTCAACTTCAGGTGAGTTTTCGATAGTTATGTTTTTTCTGTCCTTTGAATATATCTTGTCTATGAATACTGCAATGGCATTGTCTCCTGATACATTGGCAGCTGTACCGAAGGAATCCTGGGTAATGTAGAGCGTCATCATGAGCTGCTGCAGTACTTCAGTCGTGATCCCTACCATGGGAAGGAATGGAAGTGCTGACATTATGGCACCACCGGGTGCTCCCGGAGCTGCAACCATTGAAACACCAAGCATTGCTATGAATCCAAGGATTGTACCAAAGCTCATCGGAAGACTGTACATGAGGAGTACTGCAGTGGCACAGGCTGTTATGGTTATCATGGATCCTGCAAGGTGGATTGTGGCACAAAGAGGAACGACAAAGTTTCTGATATCTTCTGATACACCGTTTTTCCTTGCACATTCAAGGTTTACCGGTATTGTAGCAGCAGAGGACTGTGTTCCTATCGCTGTCATGTAACCGGGTATCTGGTTTCTTATAAGTTTTATCGGGTTCTTTCCTGCAAATCCTCCGAATACAAAGAACATAAGACTTACATAGAGAAGATGAAGTATTATTACCACCACGAATACCTTCCAGAATACTGAGAGTACACTGAATACCGTCCCTGAACGGCTAAGATCCGCAAAGTTTCCTGCTATGTAGAAGGGAAGAAGCGGGATAATAACCTTATTAAGTACATTCACTATGATTTCTTCAAAATCAGAGAATATTTCATAGAGTCCATTTCCCTTGCCCTTACCTCTCAGTGCTGAGATCGAAAGTCCCATTATGAATGCAAAAACTATGGCTGATGTTACATCCAGCATGGGGGTAAGGGGAAGCACGAAGTATGGCTCAAGACCTTTACCCGCTCCGCTTATCTTAGATACAAGATCCGGTGTTATGAATCTCGGGAAAATGGTAAGTGAAGTGAAATAGGAGAGTACTCCTGCTATGATAGTTGAGATATATGCTGTGGCTGCAGTTACTGCAAGAAGCTTTCCAGCGCCGTCAGTTAAGTCAGCAATACCCTTGACAACAAATCCAATAATCATAAGCGGGATGATGAAGTTTAAGAAGCTGCTGAAGAGTCTTGAGAGAGTCACGAGGATTCTTATTACGGAATCATTTATGAACCCTGCCTGACCGATGAGAATACCTATAACAATGGCGATTATCAGTTTGGGAACCAGTCCCAGGCCTTTTCTGCCCTTTTTTTCCATGATTTGACCTCCGGTGTTATATATAAATTATTAAGATTTTATCATAAGTAATTTCACGGGAATCCGGCATTTATCACGGTCTTTAAAATAAGTTTACCTAAAGATACTATTTCAGTAAATTTATACCCCTCATAAATATTGATTTTACTTAATTAATGATAAAAAATATCAATCTCATCAATGTATTTCCATTTATTTACATTCGGTAAATTCGCTGAATACAGGTGTTCACAGGAATAATAAATTCCAGCAGGTTT
>JBDHVQ010000088.1:0-8196 GCA_039809845.1 Clostridiaceae bacterium
GCAGGACACGTTGAAGGGACTTCTCTTCCTGTAGGAGGTAACAATACCCATTCAGTCATAACTGCACACCGGGGACTACCCAATGCAAGATTATTTACAGATCTTAACAGAATGGGCATCGGAGATTACTTCTATTTTAAAAATATCAAGGAAACCATAGCCTACCAGATCGATGAAGTCAAAGTCATACTTCCTGAAGAAATAGATACTTTAAAAATAGTACCCGGACACGACTATATGACACTTCTTACCTGCACACCCTACATGATAAACAGTCACAGACTTCTGGTAAGGGGCCACAGGGTACCCTATATTCAGGAAGTAATGGAAAAACAGATTGATGAAAACAGATCATCCAATATTTATAGAATTCTGTTTTTCATAACATTCTTATTTCCTTCTTTTACTCCTCTGGCTGTACTTAAGAAGAAGGAAGAGAAAGACTGAAGAGAGAAAAAGGAAAAATGAGGAAAGAAGAAAGATCAGGGAAAGACTTAAAGAGAAAGAGAAATCTCTTAAAGAAAATCCAGTGGTGAAAGAAGATGAAAAAGAAGACAGATGAAAATATAGAAGAACTCTCTGCAGCGATAACAGAAGAGGAAAAAGCTTCTGAGAATAATAAAAAAAGGATGCACCTTAAGAGAATTATACCCCTTCTCCTTATTTTCCTTACTGACTTGCGGTTATGCTCTATCCTCTCGTCAATCAGTTTTATACTACAGGGCATCGATGGTCACCGTAAAGGAATTTAAAAATTCAGCTGAAGTTCTCCCCGACGAAGAAACAGAAAGAAGAATAAATCTTGTCAGGGCATATAACACTACCATTGAGCCTTCACTTAATGGAATAGCTGATCCCTTTTCATCCCTTCAGAAAGAAGGAATAAAAGAATATGCCAGAATGCTTGAAATCAACGAGCAGATCGGGTATGTTTCAGTACCGAAACTCCTCATTGAAATTCCCATATACGCAGGAACATCTGAATCAGTACTGCTGAAAGGTGCGGGACATCTGGAATCCACGTCACTTCCTGTCGGAGGAGAAGGAACCAATACAGTCATTACAGCACACAGGGGACTCCCGACGGCAAGACTTTTTACGGACCTTGACAAGATGGAAAAGGGTGATGTTTTCTATATAAGAAACATAAAGGAAACACTCGCATACAGGGTAACAGATATAAAAACAGTTGAACCCCAGGATATCAGTGCAGTGAGAATAGAAGAAGGAGAAGATCTTGCAACACTTCTTACATGCACACCATACATGGTAAACAGCCACCGATTACTCGTAACCGGTGAAAGAATGCCATATACTGATTTATCAGAAGAAACCGATACTGTTCTTTATAACATTATTTATCCTTCTCATTCTTATATTCTTTCTTCTGTCCAGGAAAAGGAGAAAAAAGAAAAAATCGGAAAAGAACTGAAAATGTTAATACCTCAGATGTAACATCTTAGAAGATGTATTTTATTGGATTCCAAAACAGACATCAGAAAAGGCAGAAGAAACCTTCATCTTTTCTGATGTCTGTTTTTCAGTGTTTATTTTTCCCGAAAGAGAACTACCTTTGAATCAGTACCTCTGCCATAGGTACCGAAGCACTCATGTACGTACTCATTGAGAAAGACGGGAAGCTGATCTGAAAACCCTGAACAAAGTTCCTCTTCTTTAACATCATCCATTTTTCTGAAAAAGACATCACCTTCATCGCTGTCTTTTCGCGGCATGCCTTCTGCCTTTCCCTTATAGCAGAAAACGAGGAATCTTTCTCCGTTTACTTCGTTGAACCAATGGACAATTCCTTTGAGTTTTATCTCTTTAAGTTCAAGCCCCGTTTCCTCCAGGAATTCTCTCCGGGCACATTCAGTCATCGATTCACCGGGTTCCAGATGCCCGCCGGGAAAAGTAAGGCCAGGCCAGGATTTTTTCCTGTCTATAAAGAGATATTCACCTTTACTGTTTTCAGCCATCACCATGGTTGTCAAAAATGTCTGTACTGTTTCTTTCATGAATGTTATATTATCCTCCCCTGTGATATTTTTGCTGTCAAATTAATCCTTATATCTGAATATTTTTATCGGTTTAGTTTTCTGTCCTGAATTATCTGCCGTCATTTAGATATTTTCCTCTTCGTATATTAAATATCATGGAAAAATTATATCGATTTGTCATCGTGATGTTGTCTTACCAATCCATGATACCATCTAATGGATATTGGTTTTTCTTTTTTCCTCACTGTGAGGAAATATGTCCATTTAAGGAAGATAGTATTAATAGTTATTAAGGATAAAAAGTGACAGAAGGCTTTACTTCAATGAATGATATAATCTAGGTATCAGAAGAAAGGAAAAACATATGGAGTATCATACAGAAAGAATAAATACCGGAAGAAAGAGGGCAACAGATGAAATTGCCGTCTTTCTCATGGAAAATTTCGGATTGAGATATGGGTACGATGCAGATACAACCCTCGCTGTAAGGGACGGGGATAAACTCATTGCCACGGCCTCCAGGACCCGTGGTGTATTCAAATACTTCGGCATACTTCCTGAATACACTGGTCTTAATATCTCTGGAAAGCTTATAGATGATCTAATGGAAGATGCTTTCAGTAAAGGCATATACCATTATTTTATATTCACATCACCGGATAAGAAGAGTCTCTTTGAAGGCTCGGGGTTTAAGGAAGTATTTACCAATCAGTATGCATCCCTCCTTGAAAAAGGATCCACGGATATCCATAAGTACACTGAAAATCTTAAGGTTATTGTTGGAGAAGGAAAAGACAGGGGTGCAATTGTCATGAATTTAAACCCCATGACACTCGGGCATCTTTACCTCATAGAAGAAGCGAGAAAACAGTGCAGTGAACTTATTATTTTCGTCGTGGAAGAAGATGAGAGTGTATTTCCCTTCGCTGACAGGATAGCAATAATAAGGCAGCAGCTGATGAAATATCCTGATGTCAAGGTTCTTCCCGGGGGAGAATATATTATATCAAAAGCTACTTTCCCCACTTATTTTCTTAAAAAAGTCGATGATGATATAACGGCATATACCTCCCTTGATGCAGGTATATTTTTAAAGTACTTTGTTCCTGCACTTGGTATAACCAAGAGGTTTTTGGGGGAGGAGCCCCTCGATAAAATGACTTACCTCTATAACGGGACATTGAAAGAAGTCCTTGAAGAGGGAGGTCTTGAGGTAAAGATTATTAAAAGACTTGAAAAGGACGGAAAAATCGTCAGTGCATCGAGGGTAAGGCAGTATTTAAGGGACGGAAATTATTATGAAGCCTTTAAGCTTCTTCCGGAAGCTACAAGAGAGTTTCTTAAAACACCTGAAGGAGAAAGAATAATCAGGAAAATACAGGAAGAATGAACTGACTTGAAATATAGATAAAGAAATAAATGCAAATGTACAGGCTGAATATGGGAGGATTGGATGAAAAAGGGAATAGCCGCATCAAAGGGATATGCCATAGGAAGGGTATATCTTAAAAAAACACCTGAAACCAAAGATTCTCCTGAGAATCTTGGAACGGAAAAAGAATTAGCAAAATTCAACGATGCTGTGAGGATGACAGAATCGCAGCTCCACGATCTTTATGTAAGAACCAAAGAAGAAATAGGAGAAAAGGAATCACTTGTATTTGAAGCACACATGATGATGCTGAACGATCCTGAATATACGGGTGCCATAAAGGAAAAAATTGAAGAGGGAAATTCGGCGTTCGGTGCGGTAAAAAAGGTCACCGGGAGCTTCATGAAGATTTTTTCAGGAATTGAAGATGAATACATGAGGGAAAGGTCAGCGGACCTTAAGGATGTGTCTGAAAGGATACTTGCGAATTTAACCGGCGAAGAAAGTGAAATAACAATTACCGACAAGAATACCGTGGTAGTCGCCCGTGACCTTACACCGTCAGATACGGCACAGCTCGACAGGAACAAAGTCACTGCGTTTTTAACTGATACCGGCGGCAGGACTTCCCATTCTGCCATCATGGCAAGAAGCCTTGAGATACCTGCAGTAGTGGGAATGGGAAATATAACTTCTCTTGTCAGTGACGGAGATTATGTGATTGTGGATGGATCCGAAGGGATTGTCATAATAAACCCGACTTCTGAAGAACTTAAGGAATACGACAGAAAGAGGGAAGAATTCAACACTGAAAGATTAAAGCTTCTCTCCTATAAAGATAAGGATACATATACAAGATCCGGAAGAAGGGTGGAAGTGGCGGCAAATATCGGCAATCCGTCAGATGTTGAAGCTGCCATAAAAAACGGAGCTGAAGGGATTGGCTTATACCGTACAGAATTCCTCTATATGGACAGAAAGGAAATGCCCGGGGAAGACGAGCAGTTTGAAGCCTATAAATATGTGCTCGAAAAGATGTATCCAAAACCCGTAGTCATAAGGACACTGGATATTGGGGGAGACAAGAAGCTTTCATACCTTACGATGCCTGAGGAGATGAATCCATTCCTCGGTTACCGCGCCATAAGACTCTGCCTTGACAGGAAGGATATATTCAAAGTACAGCTGCGTGCCCTTTTAAGGGCTTCAGTATACGGAAACTTACGGGTAATGTTTCCAATGATATGCTCACTTTCTGAATATCAGGATGCCATGAAGATAATGGAAGAATGCAGGGCTGAGCTTACAAGTGAAGGGACCCGGATATCCGATAAAGTCCAGTGGGGAATAATGGTGGAGATTCCTTCTGCTGCAATAATGGCAGACGAACTTGGAAAGCATGCGGATTTTTTCTCCATAGGAACCAACGATCTCATACAGTATACTCTTGCAGCAGACAGGATGAGTGAAAATGTGTCCTATATCTACGATCCCTTACACCCTGCTGTATTGAAACTCATAAAGATGACCATTGACGGGGCACTCAAAAACGGAAAGTGGTGCGGAATGTGCGGGGAAATGGCAGGGGATGAAAAATACCAGCCGGTACTCCTTGAAATGGGACTGGATGAATTTTCAATGAGTCCGTCGTCCATACTTCCTGCAAAACTTCTTATTTCTGAATACCAGGGATGATTAAGGCTAAAAATATCACATAACCAAAGGAAAAAAGAAATATCCTTTGGTAAAAGGACTTAAAATTTATCCTTTGTATACATATAATTTAAGAATATAACTCTTATGTCTGATATAATTTACCCATTAAACTGCCGGTCTTTCCGGCATGAGGAGGATAAAAAGATGATTATAAATGCAACTGACAGTGATTTTAAGGACTATGAAGGATCAGAAGGTCTCGTTCTTGTGGATTTCTGGGCTACATGGTGCGGTCCATGTAAGATGATGGGTCCTGTTTACGAAGAAGTTTCAAATGAAATGCCTGAGGTTAAATTCGTAAAGGTAAATGTTGATGAAAATCAGGAAACTGCATCAAAATACAGAGTACTTTCAATACCTACAATAATAGCTCTGAAGAATGGACAGGTTGTGGATACAATGGTTGGATTCAAGCCAAAGGCAGAACTTAAGGCATTTGCAGAAAAGAACAGATAGAAAAAAATCAGGAGGGTAAATATTCCTTCCTGATTTTTTTCTGCCCTACTGGCTGACTTCCGGAATAGGATTCTGGAATTCATCGGGTATGGGAGGCTGGGAGCTGCCGGTTCTGTAAAGGACAGCAATTGATTTTTCGTTGAAGATTCCTATTTCATAACCTGAAGATAAGAACCTCACCAGTAATCCATCAGGATCCTTGCCATTATAACCGGGTCGAAGATCAAATACTATATAATCCGACCTGTAGAAATTATCTTCCTTTACATTGTAGTCCGTGTCATAAAGTGTATCCCTGTTGCTTAAATAGCCCGTTAAAAACGGAAAGGCAGTAACTGAAGCGTCTTCAGGAATCTGATCCATGATACTCTTCATCCGGTTAATATTGTCTTTATTTTCCCTGTAGTACTTTACAAAATACTCGTACTGTATAACAGGCACAGAAGTGAAGAAAATACCTGCTGAGAGGGAAAGTGCCATTACAAAAGAGGAAGTGAATTGGAGTCTTCCTAGCTGATTCCTGCCTGACTGTTTCACTTCTGAGCGATACTTTGATGTTTCTTCCCTGTCTTTTAAAAAGAGAAGGAGAAGATAAAACATGATTGCTAAAGATCCGTAGTTATACTGAAACCTTATATTGGACTGATAAGGATAGTCTGAAATGAGATTCATCACAATGTAGGGGATAAGGAGGATGAACCTTGAATACTTTCTGCCGAGTAAAGGTGTAAGTCCGAGGGGAAGGAGAGTCTGCAGAATATACACGGTCTTTTCCTTTGAAAATACTGTCTTCAGGAAAAATCCCGGATTCTTCAGTACAGTAAATGGTACTGAAAGTATAGAAAGGTTCTTTATTGAAATCATATTGTCAAACCTTCCGAGCATTGCACCTTCTCCCGATGATTTAAGTGTCATTATGGCCCATATGAAATAAGCCGTGGTCAGAAGAAAGAGGATAAGTCCTTCCTTTCTCTTTTTATTTTCAAGCATTATGAAAAGAGAAATAGTCCAGAGGTAAATGGATGCATCTTCCTTTACCATGAGAATCAGAATGGCGAAAAGAAGAGTCATTATAAAACTATCCTTCTCATTGAAATAAAGAAGCCAGAGAATAAGTGGGACGAGAAAACAGTTCTCATGAAGGTCGTAGAAACTGCTTAGTATAAAAGCCGGGAAAACCATGAATAACAGTGAAACCGCCACTGTCACAGTCCCTTTTAAAGCAAATCTCCTGCACATCATGACAACGGGGAATACTCCTGAAGCCACAATCACTGCCTGGAGAATCTGTAGGACACCGGGATCTTTTGTGACTGCATAAAAAGGAAGCATGAGGTAATAAATGGGAGAAATATGGACTTTGAAATGACTGAGCGGCATATTTCTCTCAAGGGTTGTCACAGGCTTCAGCGTTTCTGACATACTGTGGAACATCTGTGCAAAGAGATTGAAGTCATATGTGGGAGTGTTCAATCCAAGGAACCTGAAATATAAAAGTCTTCCCACTACCACTGCCTGAATAATAAAAACAACCCATGCTATGATACTGATCTGTCTTTTAGTAACCCTGTCTTTAAAAAGCATGAGGAGAATAAATGAAACGATAAAGATTCCCGCAGAAATATAAAATACAGTATTGAATTCAGATGCATTGACATTCATCTTCTGGAGAAGTTCATCATATATCTCACTGAAGGGAATCCTCAGGGCAGAATAAATTATCAGTGCAATATATCCTGAAGATATGAGTATCCCCAGAATGTTCCTCCTTAAAAACCTCTCTTTTAAACCCATGAAAGATATATATAACCCCGCCGAAGAAAGAAGGGCAATTCCCGCCCATGGTATCTCATCTGAAGGGAAGAGGAGCATGGATGATAAAAAGAAAAGCCATAGGACCGACGTCAAAAGAGATGTATATTTTTCATTCAAAACAAAACAGAGAAGAAAGAACAGTATAACCAATGCAATATGGGGCAGAAGCATATAAAATCCGGAAAAAGCAAGGCTTAAATAATTCTGGGTTCCCGAATTAATGATATTCATCACTGCAGCTGAACCCATTACAGCACATATAAGGGAGAAGATAATCTTATCAGAATTCAGATCAAATCTTAAAAACCTTCCTTTTCCCGTCCTTCTTTTTACGAAAGGACCGTTTTTAATCCTTGTCGAAGAGCCTGCTTTACTTTTCATTCCGGTATTTCCGGAAGTTTTATTGGTCCACTGATTCTTTCCTGGTGATGGAGTCATTGATTTCTGTACCTCTTGTTTTTCTTTCTTGTTTTTTCAGTATCCATGTGCAACATCAGTATATTCAGCAGTGTTTCTGAAATGGCAGTTTCCACAATGTATTTTTATTTTTATGCATCAGCTGTATCTGAAATACCAATTTCTGCAATGGCTGTATCTGTAATTTCTGATTTGGCAATATCTCTAAAAAACTTGGATAGTTTTTCCTGTTTTTACCAGTACCAATACATACTTAATTAAGTATTTAAGTATTTAAGTATTTAAGTATTTAAGTAAGTAAGTAAGTAAGTATGTATGTATGTATGTATGTATGTATGTATGTATGTATTTCTGGTCTTGCTGGGGAATCCTATCTGAGGTTCCGGAATAAATGATATCACAGCCGGAGGTGGTTTTATGTAA
>JBDHVQ010000089.1:0-8118 GCA_039809845.1 Clostridiaceae bacterium
ATTTGCATCATCTCTTCATTTCATTTACTGAACAGTGAAAACCAACCGGTACGGATAAAAGCAGGTACAACATATATGGGCAAGGATTTTTCCAAGGGTTTTATGCCATTACTTCCGTAAATACAGTATTTATCTTTGATGACACTAAGTTTAAAAAGATACGGAGGATAATTCATGAATCTTAAAAAGCTCTATCTTACGGAAAATGCCTGCTTTAAAGAAGGGGAAAAGATTGATGTCAGGGGAATAATGGTCCACTCTACGGGAGTCAATAACCCTTATATCAGAAGATATGTGGGACCCGATGACGGATTGCTCGGTAAAAATGCAGGGGGCAATCACTGGAACACTCTTTATCCGGATGGCAGGGAAGTCTGTGTCCATGCTTTTATCGGAAAGCTTTCTGACGGGACTATCAGTACATATCAGACACTACCCTGGGATATGAAAGGATGGCATGCCGGTGGCTCTGCCAACGGAAGTTACATAGGATTTGAAATATGCGAAGACGGACATGGAGATCATTCTTACTTTAATGGTGTATATAAGGAAGCACTTGAACTTACAGCATATCTTTGCCGGGAGTTTGGACTCAGTGAGAAAAATGTAATAGATCATTCTGAAGGGCATGGACTTGGCATAGCTTCCGGCCATTCAGATGTAGGACACTGGTTCCCTAAATTCGGAAAATCAATGGATACATTCAGGAAAGACCTTTCTGATTTACTTAATCAGGAAATTCACGGGAAAATAATTCTTCCCGGAGATGCTTCGGGATCCGGTGCAACAAATGAAAGCATTGAACCGGGTATAGCAGATAATAAAAAACTCTACAGAGTACAGATCGGTGCATATAAAGACATAAAAAATGCACAGATTCAGGTAAAAAAGGCTGTGGATGCAGGTTTTAAGGATGCATTTATAAGAACGGAAAAATATAAATAAAGTAAAGGGTCTGTTAATCCCAGGGAATAAATATTAAATGAGAGAATAGATTCTGTTAATATTGTCTCTTTTATCCGTTAAAAGTTTTATGGCTTCTATAATTAAACTGTATTAAAAATCAAACTATAATGAAAATTAAAGGAGCTGTATTATGAAAACCAAAATAATAACTGCCCTTTTGGGAGCGGGAATACTAATGACAGGATGTCAGACTGGGAATCCTACAACCAATCCTGAGACTCCGGGCACCATGACTGAGAGGACAATAACCGATAAGACCGACACTGCAATAACTTCAGAAGAAGCAATGACCAAAGCATCTTCTTCGGGAATGGAAAGTATGGGTCATGAGGACCACAACATGCATGCAACACTTCCGGAGGGCCTTAAGAAGGCTGAAAACCCTGAGTTCAAAGTTGGAGAAAAGGTAATAATACTTGCAGATCACATGCCGGGAATGAAGGATGCGAAGGGTGAAATAGCAGGTGCATACGACACTACCATTTATTCTGTAACCTATGAACCTGTGGGCGGCGGAGAAAAGGTTACTGACCATAAATGGATAGTGACAGAAGAAACTGAGAACCCGCCGGCAGAAGGCTGGAAGGAAGGCGATGAAGTGACTATTACAGCCGACCATATGAAAAACATGAAGGGCGCAAAGGGAAAGATAGTATCCGTCCACAAGGGCCCCGCCTACTCAATCAGTTATACACCGACTGACGGCGGAGAAATGGTCAAGGACCACATGTGGGTAAGCGGGGATGAATTAAAGGCCCAGTAGTTAATATTCATCGGTCCGACAGAACAGAAATTGAAGAGAAAACAATATTGAAAAATAATATCGATAATAATATCGATATTGAAAAGAAAATAATAAAAGTGAGGATTCTGCTGCACTCAGCCTGCAGGGAATCCTTTTTTATCATGTAAAGATTCGGTGAAAATCAGGGAACAATAACGCTGTAAGAACCATCTGGAAACACTCTGCCCGGGCTTATATTACCATGCTATAATTGGAATGGACTTATAACGGAGGTGTTTAAATGAAAGAAAAACTTAAAGCTCTCATTTCAGAGGGGAAATACAGCCTGGCAAGACAGGAGATAGTAGACCTAAACTACCATGACATTTCTGAAATTCTCTTCAATGACCTCGACTGGGAAAACTCCCTCGTTGTTTTCAGGCTCCTTCCAAAGGATGTGGCGGCAGGAGTTTTCTCATACCTTGACAGGGATCAGCAGCAGCATATAATAGAGTCTTTTTCCCATGCGGAAACATCAGGAATCATGGATGAACTCTTCATGGATGATACGGTGGATTTTCTTGAAGAAATGCCTGCAAATGTAGTCAAAAAAGTACTTGCGGCTACAGATCCCCAAAAAAGGGGTGTAATAAATCAGATTATGAAATACCCCGAGGATTCTGTCGGAAGTATTATGACCATAGAATTCATGGATCTTAAAAAAGATATGACAGTTGCCCAGGCTATTGAAAAAATAAGGGCAACAGGAAGAGACACAGAAACCCTCGACACTTGCTATATCATTGACAAGAACAGGGTGCTTGAAGGCGAAATTCCGCTGAGGACCCTTATACTCAGCAATGCGACCGATATTATAGGGGATATAATGAACCCGAGGGTTAAATACCTCAAGACCCATGAAGACCAGGAAGAAGCAGCCCTTGCCTTCAGGGAATACGACTTTTTCATCATGCCTGTGGTGGATGAAGAAAAAAGACTCGTCGGAATAGTCACCGTCGATGACGTAATTGATATTCTCGATATGGAAACCACTGAAGATATCCAGAAGATGGCAGCCATGGCTCCCAGTGAGGAAGAATATCTCAAATCCTCACCGTTTAAACTTGCGATGCAGAGAATCCCGTGGCTCATGGTCCTAATGATATCTGCAACATTTACAGGAAGAATCATAGGAAGGTATGAAAATGCACTTAATTCCATGATGATTCTTGCAGCATTCATACCCATGATAATGGATGTCGGCGGTAACTCAGGCTCCCAGTCTTCAACTCTTATAATAAGAGGGCTTGCCCTTGGTGAAATAAAGACAGGCGATGCACTTAAAATCCTGGCCAAGGAATTTGCAGTAAGTCTTATTGCGGGATCGCTCCTGTCAGTACTTAACTTCTTAAGACTTTACTTCTTTGAAAAGGCAGGTTTTTTAGTGTCAGTAACTGTTTCAGCAACTATCCTCTTTACAGTTATACTGTCAAAAATCGTCGGTGCAATGCTTCCTATAGTTGCAAAAAAACTTAAGATGGACCCTGCGATAATGGCAGGACCACTTATAACCACAATTGTCGATGCTATATCACTGGTAATCTACTTCCAGGTTGCGACAATGCTTTTTCACCTTTAATATTCAAAAAAATCTGGGTTTAAATTACTTCATGGAAAAAGGGAGGAATTGTAATGCCCGTAAGTCTTATAAAAGGCGATATTACAAAGATGCACACAGATGCAATAGTAAATGCAGCTAATGAATCCCTTCTGGGCGGTGGTGGTGTTGACGGTGCCATACACAGGGCAGCAGGACCTGAACTTTTAAAGGAATGCATAGGTCTTAATGGATGCAGAACGGGAGAAGCCAAGGCTACAAAGGGATACAGGCTTCCGGCGCAATATGTGATTCAGACAGTTGGACCCATCTGGCAGGGAGGAACTTCAGGTGAAGAAAATCTACTAAGATCTGCCTACAGAAATTCCCTTAAAACTGCAGCTGAACTGGGAGTCAGAAGCATAGCCTTTCCGCTCATATCTTCAGGTGCATACGGATATCCTAAATCTGAAGCTTTAAGAATCGCGCTTTCTGAAACTGCAAATTCAGATGAAGCAGAAGATATGGAAATATATATCGTGCTTTACGGCGATACCGAAGGACTTATATCACGTGATCTTGAAACTTCCATAGGAGAATACTTAAGGGATAACCTTGAAGTTCAGGGAAAGATGGCACGATTCTGCGATATGGAATCTGCTGCAATGATCGAATATCCCTCCCTTGAAGATGCAGCTGAAGTTACTTCAGAAACATTTTCAGAAAAACTTTTAAGACTCACCGATGAAAAGGGAATGACCGATTCTGAAGTTTATAAAAATGCCGGTATTGACAGGAGGCTATTTTCAAAAATAAGGTGCAGCAGGAATTACAGACCTTCGAGAAATACAGCCATTTCCCTGGCTCTGGCACTGAAACTCACACCGGGAGAAGCAGATGACTTTTTAAAAAGCGCAGGATTTGCACTTTCAAAAAGCAGCAGGGCAGACCTCATAATCTCGTGGTTTCTTGAAAAGGGAACATACAGTGTAATGGACGTCAAAAGTGCCCTCTTTGAATTCGGCGAAGATCCACTAGGTCAGTAAAAGAAAATAAAATCTCTTCAAAATGTCGCCCTCCGGGCGACCTTTTCCTTTTCCCATAGGATTACCATTTGTTCAGAGAATAGAATAAACCAAGGGATAAGGAGAACAGAGAAAAATGAAGAAGATAGAGAAGAGTGAAAAGAGTGAGTATGAAGTTAAAAAAGAAACAAAGAGTGACATGGCAGAAATAGTGTTTATCCTCGACAGGTCAGCTTCAATGTCAGGACTTGAAGAAGAAACAATAAAAGGATTCAATTCACTCATAAGAAAACAGAAGAAGGAAAAAGGAAATGCAAGAATAACCACTGTCCTCTTCGATGACAGGTATGAAATGCTCTGTGAAAGAGAGAATATTAATAAAGTAAAAAAACTGACTGACAGGGAATATTATGTAAGAGGAGCGACTGCCTTACTTGATGCTGTGGGTAAAACAATAGAAACCACAGGAAAAATCCTGGACAGACTTTCTGAGAAAGAAAAACCCGATCATGTTCTTTTTGTAGTCACAACAGACGGTATGGAAAATTCAAGCCGGGAATACACATTAAAGACAGTTTCTGAAATGGTAAGGATGAGAAGAAAAAAATGCGGATGGGAATTTCTCTTTCTAGGTGCAAATATTGATGCCCCGCAAACAGCGGAGAAAATGGGAATGGACAGGAAAATGGCATCTGATTATAAAGCTGACAGAAAGGGGACAAAGATGAATTTTGAGATGATTTCTGAAGCAGCATCATCCCTCAGAAACTTTGGTGAAATTAAGGAAGGCTGGAATAAGGATATGGATGAATATCTGGAAGAAACGAAAAATCAGACTGGCAGATAAATGTCCAGCAATAATAAAACCGGATTAAATATACACTGCATCAAAAAATCAGTGTTGAAACAGACTGAAAAGCACTGAAAAGGACTGAAAAAGACTGAAAAAATATAAAAAGCCCCGGCAGGAAGAATGATCCTTTGCCGGGACTTTTTGATTAAGCCTCTTATTAAGTTGTATATTGTTTTTTATCCTATTCTACTCTGTAAAGTTCAAAATAATCTGGTGTAGTCTTTTCTTCAGGGATTAAAGGATTGAATTTGAAGTAAACATTCAGTCTGAAGTTGTTTCCTATATTGATGATGACTTTTTCCATTTCGGATGTCTTCAGTGAATAATAATTGTCATTTCTCACGCTGTCTTTAAAGTCACTGAGTTTTATTCCGGGTTCAAGGACATCCTTGACAGTAAATACAGGTACTGTACCGTCATCTGTTTTTAATGATGACCTTAGTCCTGTGACTGTTATGCCTATGGGTTTTGAAACCTTGAACATACTTCCTGTGTAGATTGAAACTGTATCATTGTCCTTTGTTATCGGAACGATATTGGTTGTAAATTCTTTTTCCATGGGCTTTTCGGGTGGGTTCCATCCGTCTGCTGTAAGGAAAGACAATGAGAAGGGAAGTGACATTACCTTTTCACCGTAGTTCAGTTTATTTATTCTTTCGTCGAGGTCTGATTTTATCATAAGATTCATGAGTGATGGATTTGAAAAAGTTACCGAAAGAAGTTTCCCTGTCTCCCTGTCAGTTTCAAATTCCTTGTATATTTCAGGGCTCATATATTCGAATCTTGTGGCTACTGAATTTTCATCTGTGAATGATGCCCTTTTCCAGTCTTCGGTTTCGAGCTTTTTGATGTCATCGAAGGAAGAGTTTTCATTGATATCCCACTCTGAAGTAAATTTATCACCGTTCAATACTATCTTTATTATTTGGCCTTTGCCTGTTTTATTGACGAAGGTATGCATGACTGCATTTCCTTTTTTAAAAACAATTTCCCTGAAGTCGTTCTGGTTTTCTGATATTCCTTCAGTTTCCGCTGTCTTTTCCCAGCCGTCACCCATAAGTTCTTCAGGATTTACAGGGAGGGTATACTTATCATCACCGATACTGAATCTGAATTCTTCCACCAGGGGATCTGTTCCTGATGTATTGGAAGAATCAGGCTGCTTTATTTCGACACTCTTGTCGGGAACTGAGAGATTTGTGGCAGTAGCAGGAACGCAGATCATAAGGGACACTGCAGCTGCCAGGACAACCGCTGTAATATTTTTTTTCATTTAAGACACCTCTTTTATCAGATTATATTATCGGGTATTTATTTTTGCGGGGATTCAATAACATACCCTATTTATTATAACGTTTTCTGAAAGTTAGTCCACTTAAACAAAAATTGAACTCCTGATAAAAAAGAATCCGTAAAAAGAGACCTGACAATATCCATAACCTGAAGATTTTCATCTGATAAAGTGACAGAAGTCATGATAACAGGAGAAATATTAATGATAAAAGTTTATTTATTCCATCAGGAATTTAAAGATCATAAACGGGTATGCTTTGATACATAAATTATAGACGAAAGATAAACAATAATGTTATAATTTTATCATTAAGCACAGCTTATTATTTTTTATATTCTGTGTAAACGTTATTAAACGGGGGTTAATTATGGAGAGTTTAAGTGAGAAGCGGAACAGGTACATAACACCGATAAGTATCGGAGTAGCCACTGTATGGTTTTCAACACACTGCGGTGCAGGTTTTGCATCGGGAACCCAGGAACTTCAGTTCTTTTCAAACCATGGATGGTTCGGAGTTTTAATGCCGGTACTTACTTTTATTATCATCGCGGCAACTTATTATGTGGGACTTGAAACTGCAAGACAGACTGACAGATGGAGTTATGACGCATGGGCAAAGGAAGCATACGGAAAATATGCCGGTATTTTCAGACCTGCAATGGACTTCAGTATAATAATAACCACCATAGCGGCTTCCGCTGCAACAATCGCAACGGGAGGACTTCTGGGAAAACAGTATCTCGGGCTCCCGGTGCAGGCAGGATCAATAGTGATGGTAATACTAATAACACTTCTTGTAATTTTCGGAGAAGATCTTGTGAGAAAAAATGCCATGATTATGACTGCCGGAATTATAATTATTATTTCCATAGTAATCTTTGCAGGACTTATCAAATTCTGGCCTGATATAACAAGGTTATTCAGGGAAAGATATGTGAATCCCCATGCACAGAAATGGGGAATTCTCGATGCACAGGGTGAAACCAGAGGAAATATTGGAAATTCCATCCTCTGGGCTCTTACATATGCAGGATTCCAGATAAGTGCCATAGGAGGTATTACTTCGTCTTTCAAAGGCGGAATATTCAGGAAAGAATCCAAAGGGGCTATGATTATAGGAGCACTTCTTAATATCTTCATGCTTGTTGGAATATGTCTTCTTATTTTTTCAAGAATGCCCGGTATCTACGACAACCCTGAAACAAGAAAAATACCTACAATAGCAGTTGTGAATGAACTCCATATACCTATACTCAATTTGCTTTATCCTATCCTTCTTTTCCTCGCACTTGTTACGACAGGTGTAGGATTTATATTCGGAATGGTACAGAGAATGGAACCCCATGTTCTTAAAACCATGAAGAGAAGCACCGCAAGAAAGGCAGTGATAGCCGTGGCATCGCTTCTCATATGCTACCTTGTTTCATCCATGGGTCTCATGTGGATAGTGAGTACAGCATACAAATACCTCGGAATATTCAACTGGATACTGATAATACTCCCACTGTGGATATTGGGTTATGCAAACATCAGAAGAAGGGACCGTGAAGGTCTGGGAAGGGAAGAAATTATTATAAGGGAATAAGAGCCTGATATCCTTTCATAGATAAAAACTGGATTCCCGATAAGGTTTATAATCGCAGAAAGGTGAAGAAAAAA
>JBDHVQ010000090.1:0-8086 GCA_039809845.1 Clostridiaceae bacterium
CCGGGAGGCTGACCATGAGGCTTGATTCAGTAAAAGACCTCATTGGGGAATCCCAAGGTTATAAAAAATTAAAGGAAGGGCAGGAAAAGGGCAGGTATCCCGTGGGTGTCTATGGGATTTCAGATTCAGCAAGGGCCCTTCTGATTTCAAAGATTTTCAGAGACAGCGACAAGTCTGTTTTTGTCTTTTCCGATTCAGATCTCAATGCAAGGCAGATATACGAGGACCTTATACTCTACGAGACCGAAGTATACTACCTGCCTGCGAGGGAAGCCGTATTTTATAACGCCGATGCCCTCTCAGGTGATTTAAGGTGGGAAAGACTCCGTGTCATAAGGGAAATCACAGGCGGCGGCAAGAAGATAATTGTAACTTCTGCTGAAGTTCTGGCTTCAAAATACATGCCCCACAGCTACTATGAAAGATACACCTTCAGGATAAGAAAAGGCGATATTTTAGATCCCCAGGTCCTCGCCATAAAGCTCACTGAAATGGGATACGAGAGGACTGAAGTCACAGAAATGAAGGGGCAGTTTTCTTTAAGAGGCGGAATAATGGACCTATGGTCCCCTGCGGAAACCTTTCCTTCAAGGATTGAGCTTTTCGGAAATGAAATAGACACCATAAGGAGTTTCAATCCCGAAACCCAGAGGAGTCTCGATTCCCAGGAAGAAACCTTCGTATTCCCTGCAAGGGAAATAATCCTCGACAAGGCGACTCTCATAAGAGGAAGGGACAGGATAAGAGAAGATTTTGAGGAAGTAAAGAAAAACAAGACATTAAGAAAAACCCTTGGTGATGAAGGATTTTCAAAACTTACGGAAATAACCGACAGGAATATAGAATCCCTCGAAGAAAACTGGTCCTTTGAAACAATAGATTCCTACCTCACATATTTTTTCCCCGAGGCTGAAACATTCTTCAGCTACATGGGCGATTCTGTTGCCATAGTGGATTCACCTGAAAGGACCATGGGGAAGGTAGGGACAGTTGTAAGGGAATTCAGTGAAAAGTACGAAACCTATCTTAAAAGGGGTGAAATCCTTCCCGGGCAGGGAGACATACTCCTCGATTTCAATGAAACCGAAGAAGGATTGAAAGAATCGCACCTTATCACCTTAAGTGAATTCAAAAAGACTGCAAAATACCTCGCACCTTTATCCACAGCTGAATTCAATGTTACGGGAGTCTACAACTTCCACGGACAGCTCGATATGATGATGCAGGATATAACGGACAGAAAAGAAGCAGGGTACAGAATCCTCATTCTTTCAGGCACACGCTCAAGGGGCGAAAGGTTTATGGATACCCTGAGGGAAAACGGAATTGAATCCGTGTACAGGGATGTGCCCGGAACCATACCTGAAAAGGGTGTAGTGATAACCTTCGGAAATCAGAAGAAGGGCTTTGAATTCAGGGACATTAAATTTGCACTTTATTCAGATTCTGAAGTCTTCGGCGAAACGAGGGAAAAAAGAAAGACCAGAAAACCAAAAGGCAGGGGCATCGAAAAGATAAAATCCTTCGATGAACTTAAAAAAGGCGAATACGTGGTGCACGTTAACCACGGAATCGGTGTCTACATGGGGATAAAGCAGATGAAGTCCATGGGAGCCATGAAGGACTACCTCGAAATATCCTACGGAGGAAGTGACAGGCTCTTCATACCGGTGGACCAGCTCGACCTCCTTCAGAAATACATAGGCAATGAAGGAGCAGAACCCAGTGTTTCCAAACTTTCCACCAATGAATGGTTAAAGGCCAAGGCAAAAGCAAAGCAGTCCATAGACAAGACTGCAAAGGAAATCGTTGAACTATACGCAAGAAGGAGCAAGGTCAAAGGGTTTATGTTCAGCGAAGATTCAGACTGGCAGAAGGAATTTGAAGATGAATTCCCCTATGAGGAAACCGGGGATCAGCTCCTTTCCGTGGAAGAAATCAAAAAGGACATGGAATCTTCAAAGGTCATGGACAGGCTTCTTTGCGGGGATGTCGGATTCGGAAAGACTGAGGTTGCAATGAGGGCTGCATTCAAGGCAGTGATGGATTCAAAACAGGTTGCGGTTCTTGTACCTACGACAATCCTTGCAGAACAGCACTACAAGAACTTCGTCAGAAGATTCGAAGGTTTCCCTGTGGCGATCGATATGGTAAGTCGTTTCAGGACCCCCAAAAGGGTAAAGGAAACCCTCGAAGCATTGAAAGAAGGAAACCTCGACATCATAGTGGGAACCCACAAGCTCCTTTCCAAAAACGTAATATTCAAGGACCTTGGTCTTCTCATAGTTGATGAAGAGCAGAGATTCGGTGTAAGGCATAAAGAAAGGCTCAAGGAACTCAAGAACACCGTGGATGTCCTTACACTTTCAGCAACACCGATCCCCCGGACACTCAATATGTCAATGACCGGCATAAGGGATATATCACTCATAGAAACACCACCCGAAGACAGGTTCCCCATACAGACCTACGTAATGGAGACGAATGACCAGCTGATAAGGGATGCCGTTTTAAAGGAACTCGGAAGAAAAGGGCAGGTTTACTTTGTATACAACAGGGTTGCGGAAATTGAACACATGGCAGCCTACCTTAAAAAGCTCATTCCCGAAGCGACTTTTGGTGTTGCCCACGGACAGCTCGGTGAAAGGGAACTTGAAAACAGGATGGTGAGTTTCATGGACGGGGAATTCGATGTCCTCGTATGTTCCACCATAATCGAGACGGGACTGGATATACAGAATGTAAATACAATAATAATACACGATGCAGACAAGATGGGATTATCCCAGCTCTACCAGTTAAGGGGAAGGGTCGGAAGGACCAACAGGATAGCATACGCATACCTTACCTACAGAAGGGATAAGGTTTTGACAGAGGTTGCGGAAAAAAGGCTCAAGGCACTGAAAGACTTCACAGAACTTGGTGCAGGTTTCAGGATAGCAATGAAGGACCTTGAAATAAGGGGAGCCGGGAACATGATGGGAAAAGCCCAGCACGGACATATGGCAGCCATAGGTTACGATCTCTATATAAGAATGCTCGACGATGCAGTAAAAAAGCTCACCGGGGAAAAGGACGAAACAGTAAGGGATACTCTTGTGGATATCAAGATCGATGCTTTCATACCATTTTCCTACATCAAGGATGAGACGGTAAAGATACAGGTATACAGAAAGATTGCATCCATAGAAAGTACCGATGACTACATGAGGGTAAAGGAAGAACTGGAAGACAGGTTCGGGGAAATACCTCCCCAGGTATATAATCTCATGGACATCGCTGAAACAAGATCCATGGCCGGAAAATGCGGGGTAAGGGAAATAAGGGACAACGGAAGTCAGGCCGTAATAACCTTTGCCTCAAAGGAAGCCGTGACCGATGGTTTCATAGGAGTATTCCTCAATGAATTCAGGGACAGTATAAGAATAGATCCTGAAGCTCAGAAGATATCAGGTGAAAACTACAGGATCATCTATAAGTACAAGGGTGAAAAACAGGATCTTATCTCCGGCCTCAAGAGGTTCTTTAAGAAACTTCTCTATGTAAGGGATGAAGAGAAGAAGGCGGAGAAGGAAAAGGCAGAAAAAGACAAAGCTGTGATGAATAAGGAAGAAAGTCTTAAGGAAGATGCTTAAACTGATTTTAATGCAGATTAAATAACTCCTTCATTCAGAAAGACTATTGTTTATTGGTGAGATGAATGACCCTCATTGAAAGGTCACATATGATTAAGTATAATATTCAGGTGGAGTTATACTTATCAAATTAAAAATCAGGAGAAAGAATATGAATCTTAGAAAAGTTGCAGGGATGCTGGTCCTTGCCATGTCAGTTTCAGCATTTTCAGGATGCGGAATGGTCACAAAATCAGAACAGGGAATCCAGAAGGCAGAAGACCAGGCAAAAAAAGCAGTTGCGGCATCAGGGGACGGATTTGAAATCCTTGCTGAAGATGTTGAAAAGGAATACCAGAAGGTAGTCGATGCCATGACAAAGCAGTATGGTCCTGACATCATAAAGTCAGAACAGGCGGCATCATTCCTCCAGCAGCAGAAGGTACAGCTTCTGGATCAGATGGTTTCAGAAAAGATTCTCGACATAAAGGCCGATGAGCTTAAAATTGCCGCTGATTCAGATTCAATAAAGACAAAGCTCGATGAAATAAACAAAAAGAACGTGGAACATTTCGGTTCACAGGAAGGCTTTGAAAATGCAGTGAAATCTTCAGGACAGTCAATGGAAGAATACCTTGCTATGGTTAAAAAGAACCTCAGATGGCAGGAAATGTTCGAAACACTCAACAAAGACATAACTGTGACTGAAGAGGAAGTCAAAGACTACTACGAAAAGAACAAGGATACTCTCTATACTGTAAAACCCGGAGCTGACATATCCCACATATTCTTCGGAAAACCTGACGATCCGGAAGCTGAAAAGAAGGCGAACGAAGCAAAGGCAAAGCTCGACGCCGGTGCAAAATTCGAAGATATAGCAATGGAATACGGACAGGATGCCACAAGGGACAAGGGTGGTCTTTTAGGAACATACCCTTACGACACCAAGGAACTCGGTGCAGATTTTATGGAAGAAGTAAAAAAGCTTGAAAACGACCAGATATCAGCTCCTGTAAAGACAAGCTTCGGATGGCACATCATAAAGGTTGCCAATGTTACAAAGGAAGCGGTTGTAAAACCCTTTGAAGAAGTCAAGGATAAGATTGAGGAACAGCTTTTGAACGAAAAGAAGTCAAAGTCCATAGATGATACCATGGCAAAGTGGGAAAATGACTTAAAAGTACAGAAGTTCCCCGACAAGCTTCTCCCTGTTGTAATAGACAAGACACCTTCATCAAACACATCAAATACATCCAATGCATCCAATGCATCAGACACATCAAACACTTCAGTGCCATCCTCAAATGCAGGGGAAAAGGCAGAATAACGGATAACCTGGAAAATACCGGATTCTTTAATGGAATAACCGGTATTTTTCTTTTTTTAAGTCTTTACCATTCAGGTTACCTTTTATATTCACACCTTTTACTTTCTGGTCTTTTACTTTCATGCCCATTACTTTTAGTGTCTTTTACTTTCAGGTTTACTTTTTTATCCCCTTTTTGAGTCTATTATAGGTTTATCATGGAACTGAATGTATAATAAAACCTGTGTAGTTTTAAAGACAGGAAGATGAGTATTAAAATAAAATGGAATACGGTGTACAGTAAAAAATGTAACGGCAAAACATTTTATTAAAACGCACTGAAAAGAACAAAAAAACAGAAGGGGAAAATATGTTATATATAGCAGGACTTGGACCAGGTGATGCATCACTTATTACCATAGAGACATTCAGTCTTTTGAGGGAAACAAGGGTAATTTTAAGGACCGGTATCCATCCGGCTGCAGAACAGCTCGGTGAATGGGACATAAGTTTTGAGACGATGGACAGGTTTTATGAAGAAGACAGGGATTTTGAATCTGTATATAAGGATATCGCAGAGGAAGTTTTAAAGATATACAGGGAAGGTGAAGGAGACTTAACCTTTTGTGTTCCAGGAAATCCCATGATGGCTGAAAGGTCCGTAAGGTACATTATAAAGACCATGGAAGAAACGGGAGAGGAATATACGGTCAAGCCTGCACTGAGCTTTGTGGATACTCTTATAACGTCACTGGAGATCGATCCTGTTGAAGGGCTTACAGTCCTCGATGCTCTGGACTTGAAAGACAAGACCCTCACCGGTGAAACAGGTTATGTAATAACCCAGGTTTACAACAGAAGGGTTGCAGGAGATGTCAAAATAGAACTTTCAAAATTCATGGATGATGAAGCGGAAATATATTTTGTAAAGGCAGCCGGTGTAAGCGGTGAAAATATCACTGAAAAGATAAAGCTCTACGAACTCGACAGAAGGGAAGATGTGGATCATCTCACCAGCCTTTATATAGATGGAAGACAGATAAAAAAATCCTTCGGGGATTTCAAAAAGACTGTGGATATCCTCCGTGAACCCGGCGGATGTCCCTGGGACAGGGAGCAGACCAATGAGTCACTGAAAAGATACCTTATAGAAGAATCCTATGAGGTACTGGATGCCATTGACCGCAATGATGATGAACTTTTAATGGAGGAACTGGGCGATGTTCTCCTCCAGGTAATGCTCCATTCAAGGATTAAGGAAGAAGAAGGAATATTCGACGTCTATGATGTCATAAGGTCTGTAAACGACAAGATGATATCAAGACATCCCCATGTTTTCGGCGATATGAATCTTGGCACTTCTGAGGAAGTACTTAACACCTGGGAAAAGCTTAAGAAAAAGGAAGACGGGGAAATATCACTTTCTGCAAAGCTTTCAAAAATCCCGATGGGAATTCCTGCAGCCATAAGGGCAGCCGAAACTGTAAAAAAGGCAAAAGCATACGGAATTGAACCGGAAACGGAAGAGGAATTAAAGAAAAAACTCCTTGAAACAATAAATAATATTTATGAAAAGGGTGGGAATAAGGATGAACTCTCAGACCTTATATATCTTGCGGTTCTCCTTACAGATTCCATGGAAATCAATCCTGAACTTCTCCTGAATGACAGGGTAAACAGACGGATCGGGGAGCTTTCTGAAGCCGATAACAAATAATTATGGCATTTTAAGGTTAAAAAACCCTCTCATTCCGCTTATGGGGCCGGTTATATGTTAAATATCTGTGAAAAATGCCGCCGATACTAGATTTTACTTTTAAAATAGTAGAAAATGTAAATAATATAGTTAAAAACTATTTATCCTAAAATTCAGAGGAGGATTATTCATGAACAAGGCGGAATTAATAACAAAGATTTCTGAAACCGGGGACATGTCCAAGAAGTCTGCTGAAGTTGCACTCAACGCATTCAAGGAAGCCGTTATGGGAGCTCTTGAAAAGGGAGAAAAAGTTCAGCTCGTAGGATTCGGTACTTTTGAAGTGAGAAAAAGAGCAGCAAGAGCCGGCAGAAACCCCAGGACTAAGGAAGTTATCCAGATTCCCGCATCCCAGGTTCCTGTATTCAAGCCGGGAAAAGATTTCAAGGATGTTGTAAATAAGCCTGCTGCACCAGCAAAGAAAAAGGCAGCGCCAAAGAAGAAATAATACCCCCGAATTATATAAAGGGCTTCCTCTCAAGGGGAGGCTCTTTGTTTTACGAAAAATCAGAATAATTATCGCACCGTGGACTTTATTTCCGGATCCACTGAAATGCGGCGAAAATGAAAGGACGAAATAAAAATGAGACTCGACAAATATCTTAAAGTATCAAGATTAATAAAAAGAAGGACCGTGGCAAAGGAAGCCTGCGATTCAGGAAGGGTATCAGTAAACGGGAAGGTTGTAAAACCCGGAGCTGAACTTAAGGAAGGGGATATCATTGAAATATCCTTTGCAAGGAAAAACGTGAAGGCAAGGGTACTTTCTATAAGGGAAACAGTAAAAAAGGATGAGAGCTCTTCCATGTATGAAATACTGGAAGGTGAAGAAATAGAATAAAAACACCTTGCACCGAACGTGATTTTATATACAATTAAATTACAGGACAGGGGGTGATCTGATGTCGCGCGGAAAAAGACTTCTTTTCACAGGGTTATATGTCATCCTCGCCCTTTTCATAATTTTTCAGATAATGGGACAAAGAAAGATAATCACAAGGATTGAAGCTGAAAAGGAAAGGCAGGAAAAAGTTCTCCGCGAAAAGGAAGAAGAAAACAGACTGCTTAAGGAAATTCTTGAAAAGATGAATACCGGGGAATTTATCGAAAAGGAAGCCAGGGAAAGGTTCAATATGATAAAGGACGGGGATATACCCGTAAATGACTTAAAACAGCCATAAAACCAAAATAACCGTATAAAAGGGGTAAATTAAAGATGGCCATAGAAAAGGGGCAGATCCTCGAAGGGACCGTAACCAACATCACAGGTTTCGGAGCATTTGTAAACCTGGGAGATAAAACAGGTATGGTTCATATTTCTGAAATCAGCGGTACCTATATTGAAAACATAGGAGATGTTTTAAAGCCCGGAGACAAGGTGAAGGTCAAAGTTCTGTCATCTGAAGAAAA
>JBDHVQ010000091.1:0-8081 GCA_039809845.1 Clostridiaceae bacterium
TCTGTTATGAATGTCCTTATGTTTATGAATTACCCTCTTCTTCTGAATTTATTTCACCTGAACATTTCCTGCAAATTCCTTTAAGTTCCAGATGGTGTTCAAGGACTGTAAATCCTGTTTCTTTTTTTATGAATTCCTCTATTTTGGTCATGGGACAGTCCATATGCACTTCTTCTCCGCAGACATTACATTTTACAGTATGGAGATGGTCGTTTTTCCTCATTCTGTAGTTATACTTTTTTTCACCGAGATCAAATTTTTCGAATATACCAAGGCTCGTGAAAAGATCGAGTGTCCTGTAGACTGTGGAAAGATTTATACTGTATCCTTTTTCATCGGTGAGGGACTTTATCTTTTCAGCATCCATTCCTTCTTCAGCACTTTTAAGAATTGCGTATATCGCTTCCCTGGGTTTTGTTACTTTAAGACCATATTTTTTGAATATATTTACTTCTTCCATTTTTTACCTCCGGTACAGATCAATCGGAAATAACCTTCATTTACTGAGATACTGATATCCATTCCGATTATTAATTTATTCATTAATTCATTTAATCCATTGACTGATTTTTGTCTGTCACCTGGATTAAAGACTGAACCGTTTCATTGTTTTCCTCTCGTGTTCCTTTTTTCCTGTTCCTCTTTAATGTTTTACTTATAGTGTATTGCTTTATTATACTACAAAGGGAGATTTTTGAAGAATCAGCATTCCTGGTGTTATAATAGAAGATGCGTTAAAAAACGGTAAAACTTTAATATGGAACTTACATGAAATACCTCTTTCTTAAATAAGGCCGGAAATATCAGTAATCCCAAAGTCATAATATGTTCTGGATAAAATAATATTATGGTGGGTTAAATTGTTAAAATGTTAAGACCGCTTTTAAATTAATCAAAAAAATCAGGAGGATAAAATATGATTTCTTTATCCTGTACAAATATTAAAAAAGAATACGGAACAGATGTGGTTCTGGATGATATATCATTCTCTGTAAATGAAGGAGACAAGGTTGCCTTAATCGGTGCAAACGGAGTCGGAAAATCCACACTATTTAAAATACTTACAGGAGAACTTGAAAGAGATTCCGGAGATTTCTATATAGACAGAAATTCCACTGTCGGATATTTATCCCAGAATCTTGGTCTTTCATCGGATGAGACTGTCTGGGATGAAGTTATCAAGGTATTTCAGCCGCTTCTCGACATGGAAGATAAGCTTAAAAAGCTCGAGGAAGACATGCAGACTCCATGGACTGATGAAAATGCAGCCTGGCATGAAAATACGGTAAAGGAATATACAACCCTTCAGGATTTATATTATATCCGGGGCGGAAGGACCTTCAGGGGTGAAATGACCCGTGTCATGACAGGGCTTGGTATAACCCAGGATTACTACGACCGGAATGTTTCTGTATTGTCAGGTGGAGAAAAATCAAGGGTTGCATTGTCAAAGCTTCTTTTATTAAACCCTGACATAATCCTCATGGATGAACCTACAAACCATCTTGATCTTAATGCTGTGGAATGGCTCGAAGACTATCTTTCAGCCTATAAAGGCACCTTATTCTTAATATCCCATGACAGATTTTTCCTCGATAAGGTAACAGACAGGACATTCCTCATGCTGAAAGGTGAAATTCTTTCCTACAATGCTCCCTATACAAAATACCTTGAACTTCATAAAAAAGACTATGAGGTAAGATTGAAAGCATATGAACTTCAGCAGGAAGAAATCAAAAGACAGGAAGCCATAATAGAAAAGTTCAGGTCTTTCAACAGGGAAAAAAGTATAAGAAAAGCTGAATCAAGACAGAAGATGCTCGATAAAATGGAAAAAATCGATGCACCTAAAACCGAAGACCGGGCAGCTTCCATAAAATTCAGGGCAGAATTTCAGTCCGGCAACGATGTTATTGAAGCGAGGGACCTGTCAAAATCCTTCGGTGAAAGGCACCTCTTCTCCGATGTGAATTTCCTTATAAGACGCGGGAATAAAACAGCCCTCATAGGAGAAAACGGAAGGGGCAAGACAACACTTTTCAATATCATTAGAGGAAAAATAAAGCCTGACAGCGGATTTACCCAGACAGGAAAAAATGTCACCATGGGTTACTACGACCAGGAACAGAAAGGTCTTGATCCGGACAGTACAGTAATGGATGAAGTATGGGATGATTTCCCGTATCTTACAGTTACTGAATTGAGAAATGCCCTTGCCCAGTACCTCTTCAAAGGCGACGATGTCTTTAAAACCACGGATTTACTCTCCGGAGGAGAAAAATGCAGAATAAATCTTTTAAAACTCATGCTCCGTGAAGACAATCTCCTTCTCCTTGATGAACCTACAAACCACCTCGATATACCCTCTAGGGAAGCTCTTGAAGATTCCCTTTCCGACTATGACGGTACTATGCTCGTAATATCCCACGACAGATATTTCCTGAATAAAGTAATAGACAGGATATACGAACTTAAGGAAGACGGGATAACAGAGTACCTCGGAAATTATTCCTACTACACTGAAAAAAGAGTGATTCCACAGAAGGAAACAAAACAGGATTCCCCCGAAAAGGAAGCCAATATCGAAAGAAGAAGAAAAAAGGAAGATTCAAAAACGAGGAGAAAAAGAGAACTGAGAATAAGAGAGCTTGAAAAACTCATAGAAGAATCTGAAAATAAGCTTGAAAAACTCCATGAAGACTTAACCCTAGAAGAAGTATTCCAGGACTACGTCAGAACCCAGGAAGTTCTCGAAGGAATAAAAAACACTGAACATTCCATGGAAGAATATATGGAGGAATGGAGTCTTCTCTCAGAAGAAGAATAAAAAGGGAAAGATTCAAAGGAAGAAAGTTCCGTCAGATGAACAGCAAATTGAATCCAATTGCGGATCTGAATGAATATATGAATACAGGTAATAAGAGCAGGAAGTATTAACTCTTCTCATGAGTGAATACTTCCTGCTCTTTTGCTTTTGAATATAGGCTATATCAGAGACAGATTGGGATCTGCATTGACATTCAATTCTGCAGTATCACCTTTGATGAACTTATAGTACCCTCTGATTGCAATCATGGTTGCGTTGTCAGTACAATACACTGGTGACGGGAATATTATCCTGATACCTTCTTTTTCTCCGAGTTCATTCAGTTTTTTCCTTAAATAGGAGTTGCTTGCTACACCACCTGCAACGGCTATGATTTCTGCCTTTTCATCCTTTGCAGCAGAAAGAAGATTGTCGAGGAGATTTTCTATTACTGATTTCTGGAAGGAAGCTGCAACATCAGCTTTATTGATTTCTTCGCCCTTCTGAGACTTACCGTTGAGGTAGTTTAAAACACCGGATTTTATTCCTGAAAATGAAAAGTCATTGGTTTCTTCATGGAATGTAGGCCTTGTAAACTTAATGGCTTCTTCATTCCCTTCCTTTGCTATCCTGTCAATTTCAGGACCGCCGGGGTATTTAAGTCCAAGTGCCCTTGCTACTTTGTCATAGGCCTCTCCGACAGCATCATCCCTTGTCCTTGCAAGAATCCTGTATACATCGTAGTCCTCCACACTTACTATGAAAGTATGTCCACCTGATACCACGAGGGATAAAAACGGTGGTTCAAGATCCTTGTTTTCTATAAATGATGCATTTATGTGTCCTTCTATGTGATTGACATAAAGAAGAGGTTTTTTAAGTGCAAATGAAAGTCCCTTTGCGTACTGAAGTCCTACGAGTAGTGCTCCTACAAGACCAGGTCCGCCAGTCACGGCGATACCGTCAATATCGCTGAATGTAAGATCCGCATCGGAGAGGGCTGTTTCAACCACTGTATCAATATTTTCTATGTGTTTTCTCGAAGCTACTTCAGGAACCACACCTCCGAATTTCTGATGGGTAACTATCTGAGAAGATATCACCGAACTTAATACTTCCCTTCCGTTTTTGACAACTGATGCTGCAGTTTCATCGCAGCTTGTCTCTATTCCGAGAATATATATATCTTTTTTATTCTTTTCATTCTTATTTTCATTCTTATTTTCATTCTTATTTTCATTCTTATTTTCGTTTTTATTTTCATCATTTTCTTTTATCATTTCTCTTGCCTCCTATATCTGATCCTCTGAATCCAGTAACTATATGCCGGATTTTTTAATCCACTATTATTTATGTACATATTGGTTTACTTATTGGCTTTTACTTATTTAATTGCCTATTGTAAATTCATTCCTGAATTACGGCATTATCATTTAAGATATATCCTGTATTTAGTCAATGGAAATGGACTGTGATATACTTTTAATGAGAAAAAGTCCGTCAGAATATTATACTACCTGTTCTCTTTTAATGAAAGGAAGGTCCTATGGTACCATACGCAAGGGTGACTGTACCAGGTTCACCAATTTCAAAATCCAATTTCAAGCTTTCAAATAAATCCGGAAGGGCTATCCTTCCTTCAAATACAGGAACCTACCACGACAGGTATTCTGAATACGAAGAATCCATAGTGATACAGGCAAGGAGTCAGAACCCCGGTGTAACCCTTAAAGAAAGCCTCATCGCAGTTTTAAAAGTATACTATAAATCCGAGAAGAGGCATCCCGATACCAACAATATAACCAAAAGTATCTTTGACGGGATAGAAAAGTCAGGGCTTATTGTAAATGATGCCCAGGTTAGGCGGCTTATCATCGAGGAATATTACGACAAGACAAATCCCAGGTTTGAACTTGAGCTCTTCTGTGAATCTGAGTTTTCCATGGTCTGGGAAGTCAAAAAACACGGTATGGATACTGATCCCATTGTTTATTCCCCGCCTGCCAATAAAGGGGGGGCAAGGGGTCAGAACATCTCTTCCTCAGGTACTCAAAAAATGTCCCGTTCAGATATTTCCGGTAAATCAGCAAGAGCTGTAAGACCTGTAAGATCACTTGAGTCGGCCGGTAAAAAATTATCCGGAAAAAATTTAAATGATGAAGTGACCGATATCAGTAAACACCTGGGTACAGTCTGTTCAGTCTGCGGCAGAAAATGTGGTCCCGGTGAATATATAATGGCTGACAGGGGCAGGACCTGTGTATGCAGAAAATGCCTCAGTAAATACATATAGGACGGCAGAGAAGATTCTTCTCACCGTCCTGTATGTATTTTTTTTGCTTTTTTATTTCGGATTTTATTTTATTCTTATGAAACTGTCATGGCTCTTTTTTGCCGGTAACTGTCGAATAGGATTTTATTGTGAATCAAGGAGAATTACAGAAGCCTTTCTTCTTTTTTTCCTGAGAGAAAATCTGCTGCCTTTTTTGAAATTTCCCAAGCATTTCTCATGGTTTCATCCATGTTGAATGATACCTGATCTGCATTTCCCGTAACAAAAACTCCTGATTTTTCAGGATCTCTCCTGAATTTTTTAAAAAGAGATTTCTGAGGAGAAAGTCCCACTGAAAGAAGAAGTGTATCGCACGGAATGAGTTCCACATTGTCTCCTTCGCCTACAGCAATTCCTGTAATTCTTTCCTTTCCTGAAATATCAGTAAGGATATGACCTGGTCTTTCTTTTACTCCCAGAATTTCCAGTGTCTTTTTAAGCTCTTCATCGGGGTATCTTATTTCCTTCTGGGGATCCACAAGTGTCACTGATTCAGCTCCCTCTGTCATCAGGATCTTTGCAAGATATAGTCCTGTAAAGTCAGAACCGTAGATTACTGCATTCTTACCCGGAAGATATCCTTCCTTGACGATGAATTTTCTGGCAGTTCCGACAGAAAATATGCCTGTGGACCTGTTGGAGGTAAAATTAAGAATACCCCTCGGCCTTTCCCTGGAGCCGGTTGCAAATATCACGGCACCCGCCTTGAAGTCGACTATTCCCGAATCCATGGTAAGTACTGAAAGAGTAAGGTCCTTTTCTACGGAAAGCACCTGTGCTGCAGTCCTGTATTCAATTTTAAGTTCATTCACCTTCTGGATTAGGTCATCTGCAAGTTCTACACCCGTCGTACCTTCACTTCCAAATGACGGATCTTCTTCAATAATATCCCTTAAGGCTCCTCCCAGGGATTTTTCCATCTCGAGGAGAAGTATTCTGTATTCAGTATTCTGCCTTAAGGAAATGGCGGCCCTTATTCCTGCGGGACCGCCTCCGACTATAATAATGTCATATTCCATTGAATTACTTTTCCCTCTTATATAAAACCCTTCCTTCAGAAATTGTCATGATACATTCATTTACTGCAAAATGATATGTCAGGAATCTGTAGTTGGGAACGTCAAATATTGCTATATCTGCATATTTGCCGGGTTCAAGGGTTCCCCTCGTATCCCCTTCAAGAAGGGCTGAGGCACCGTTTATGGTAATGGCTGTGATTATTTCTTCAGGGCTCATCTCCATATATATTGCCGATAGGGCAATTATCAGAGGAATTGATTCAGAATAGCAGGATCCAGGATTAAAATCAGTTGCAAGGGAAACTGCTCCGCCCATGTCGATGATTTTTCTTGCAGGAGCATATCTGCTCTTTATTGAAAATGCTGTGAGGGGAAGAAGTGTTGCTGAAACACCGTTATCCCTTAAAGCCTTTATTCCTTCATCGCTTATCTGTAGGAGATGGTCGGCAGAAACGCACTTCATTTCGCCGGCAAGTTCAGCTCCGCCGAATCCTTCAGCTATTTCATCCGCATGCATCTTTATGGGGAATCCCGTTTTCTTGCATCCTTCGAGGTATTTTCTGGATTCTTCGATGTTGAAGACCCCTTTTTCTGTGAATATATCGCAGAATTTTGCAAGGTTTTCCTTCTTTACAACCGGCAGCACTTCATCAAGACAGAAATCTATGAATTCTGAATTTCTTCCCTTGTATTCTTCGGGAATATCGTGGGGTCCCATGTAGGTCGGCACGATATTTATTGAATCAGGAAGCTCATTGAGTTCCTTATATGCCTTGAGCTGTCTTATTTCAGTATCGAGGTCGAGTCCGTAGCCTGACTTTCCTTCTACGGTTGTAACACCGTGTCTTAAAAATGATTTTATTCTCTTTTTGCCAAGATCAATAAATTCCTCAAGGGATGTAGCCCTTGTGGCTTTTGTTGTGGAAGAAATTCCGCCGCCCCTCTCCATTATGGACATGTAGGAGTCGCCGTTCAGTCTCCATGTGAATTCATCTTCCCTGTACCCACCGAATATGAAATGGGTATGGGAATCGCAGAATCCGGGGAGTACTGTCTTTCCTTCAGCATCGATGACTTCGTATTTACTCTCATCTATGCCATCGAGGATTTCAGGGCCTCCGACTGCCTTTATCTTTCCGTCTTCAGCAATGAGGCACCCGTTTTCTATGATGGAAAGTTCTGCCATTTCCTTTCCTTTATGGAGATGGTTACCCTTTGAGGTAACTATCTGGGATGCATTCTTTACTATAAGATTATTCATTTTCTACTCCATTATTCTCGATTCAAGTATCTGGGACATATCAAAGTTTTCTATACCCAGATAGTATTCAGCAGTATCTATAAGAGCTGCCATGGGAACAAGACCTATTATTTCAGTACCTACAACTGAAACACCGAATCTTCTCGCTTCAGACTTTATCATTTCAACTGCCTGATAGAGATGGGTCTTTGTATAGTCAGTCATGTTCATTGATATCTGAACTATGTTTCTTTCCTTCAATTCAACACCCATGGCCTTTGTAAATCTCAAGCCGCCGCCGATGTGTCTAATTCTCTTTGCTATGAAATCAGCTATTTCCATATCGTTTGTATTAAGGTTTGCATTGAATGCAACAAGGGGCATTCTCGCACCTACTGCAACGGCACCGAATGATTCGTGGGGCGCATCCTTAGGACCAAAGTCAGCATTCCACATGGGGTCTTTCATCTTTTCTGCCATGCCTTCAAACTGTCCTTTTCTTACCTGTGCAAGATTTTCCCTGTGGGGAGCAGAAGCAGCCTTTTCATATAAGAATACAGGAATACCCTTTTCTCCGAGAGCTTCTCCCACCTTCTTTGCAAGCTCAACAGCATCTTCCATTGTACATCCCTTTATAGGAATAAAAGGACAGACGTCCATTGCACCCATTCTCGGATGTTCACC
>JBDHVQ010000092.1:0-7923 GCA_039809845.1 Clostridiaceae bacterium
AATCCCCTTTTGAACATCTCGTATACTATTTCAAATACGTTTATCATGACCTGGTCTTTCTGGGGAGCATCGTTGCCCATTGCGACGATCTCATCCATCCTTGCCTTTACGGCCCCTTCTCCCTTCATGACAAGTTCTGCATCAAAGTCCTTCGCCCTTACTGAAAAATAGGTGGCATAGTAATGAAGAGGCATATGTACCTTAAACCAGGCAATTCTTACTGCCATCGTGACATAGGCTACGGCATGGCCCTTGGGGAACATATACTTTATTTTCTTACAGGATTCTATATACCATTCGGGAACACTGTAGCTTCTCATTTCCTCTTCCTCTTCAGGTTTCAGTCCTTTGCCTTTTCTGACGTGTTCTGTGATGAAGAAGGCATCCTTCGGCGGAAGTCCGCAGGATATGAGGTATATCATGATATTGTCTCTTAATGAAATGCATCCTGCAAGGTCTGTATCTCCGTTTGCTATATAGTACTGTGCGTTGTTAAGCCATACATCGGTTCCGTGTGAAAGTCCTGAGATCCTTACAAGGTCGGAGAAGTTTTTCGGCTGTGTGTCGACGAGCATCTGCCTTACAAACTTCGTTCCGAATTCAGGTATTCCGTATGTGCCCACAGGTGACCCGAGATCTTCGGGAGTAACTCCCAGGGCTTTTGTTCCCGTGAATATACTTATTACTTCAGGATCGTTGAGGGGAAGAGTTGTTGGGTCTATGCCCGTTATATCCTGAAGCATCCTTAATACAGTAGGGTCATCATGGCCCAGTATATCGAGTTTTAAAAGCCTTCCCGAGATTGAATGGTAGTCAAAGTGAGTGGTGATGGTGTCTGTTTCAGTATCATCCGCAGGCCTCTGTACAGGGCAGAAGTTATGTATGTCGTTGTCTGAGGGCACTACCATGATTCCGCCCGGGTGCTGTCCCGTGGTTCTTTTTATGCCGGTAAGACCCATGGCGAGTCTTTCCATTTCAGCCCTGTTTACGTTAAGGTTTTTTTCTTCGTGGTATTTTCTGACGTATCCCATGGCAGTTTTTTCAGCTACTGTTCCTATGGTTCCGGCTCTGAAGACAAATCCTTTTCCGAAGAGCTCCTCACAGTATTTATGGACTACAGGCTGGTATTCCCCTGAAAAGTTAAGGTCTATATCAGGTTCCTTGTCGCCTTCAAATCCTAAGAATGTCTCAAAGGGTATATCGTGTCCTTCCCTGCCAAGGGGTGTTCCGCAGTGAGGGCAGTCTTTAGGGGGAAGGTCGACTCCTGATGCTCCTGTACCGTCGGTTATGAATTCACTGTACTTGCATTCCGGGCATATATAATGCGCGGGTAATCCGTTGACTTCTGTGATATCCGTAAAGGTTGCTGCAAGGGATGAACCTACTGACCCCCTCGAACCTACAAGATATCCGTCATCGAGGGATTTTTTTACGAGCTTATGGGCTACAAGGTAAAGTACGGCATAGCCGTTTCCTATTATGGAATCAAGTTCCCTGTCAATTCTCTTCTGTACTATTTCAGGCAGCGGTTTTCCGTATTTCTTCCATGCGTTTTCAAATGTCATGTTCCTTACTTCTTCTTCAGCTCCATCCATTTTCGGAGGGAAGGTTTCATAGGGAATCGGGATACACGGCTCTATCATATCTGAAATTTTATGTGTATTGTCTATTACTATTTCGTTTCTAATATCATAGGGAAGAAAATCAAAATCCTTCAGCATCTCATCCGTCGTAAGAAACGGAAGCGCTGGTGAGGGTGAAACTTTGCCTGAAAATCCCTGGCAGTACTTTATTATTCTCCTGTATGGTTCATCCGAGAAATCCATCATATGGACATCCCCTGTTGCAACAACTGGTTTACCCAGTTTTCCGCCTAAGTTTATTATATATTTCACATGGTCTTTCAGTTCCTCTTCGGTGCATCTTCCTTCTTCCATAAGATATCCGTTGTTTCTTATGGGCATGACTTCAAGATAGTCATAGAATGAGGCAGTCTTTACAATGTGCTCTTCATCCCTGTTGGAAAGTATAGTCTGGTAGAGGTCACCTGAAGAACAGGCAGAACCTAAAAGGAGATTTTCACGTACTTTTTCAAGACGGGACTTTAAAATTCTCGGTGTCCTGTAAAAGTAACTGAGGTGGGATTCACTTACAAGTTCGTAAATGGTTTTAAGTCCCTTCTGGTTTCTTGCAAGAATCACACAGTGGGAAGGCATTCCCCACCTGACATCGAAGTTTTCCCTGTATTTTAAATTGAGTGTTTCTGTGTCTTCAATATCCATGTCACTCATCTTTTCAAAAAACCTCATCAGTATCACAGCCGTAGTCTGGGCATCATCAACTGCACGGTGGTGTGAGCCCATGGGAATACCAAGTTTTTTGGCGATTGTGTCGAGCCTGTGCCTTTTAAGTTCCGGCATTAAAAACCTTGCAAGGGGTACCGTATCCATCTGTTCGTTTTTAAAATCAATATTTAAGTTCTGCGCATTTCTTCTTATAAAACCCATATCAAAATCCGCATTGTGGGCAACCAGAAGATCATCCCCGCAGAACTTTAAAAATTCCGGAAGTACTTTATCTATAGTAGGTTCATCCCTAACCATTGAATCCGTTATTTTTGTAAGTTCAATAATTTCATTGGGCAGTGGTCTTTCCGGATTTACAAAGGAAGAAAATCTTTCAGTAATTTTACCGTCTGAAACCTTAACTGCTCCGATTTCAATTATCCTGTCGTTGAGATTTGAAAAACCCGTTGTCTCAATATCAAATACCACAAAATCACCGGTAAAAGGTACATTCTTATCTCCTGTGACTATGGGTTCCGTGTCATCCACAAGATATGCTTCCATGCCGTATATGACCTTTATAAACTGCTCTTTCTTATTCCCCGCAGTATCCATGGCATCAGGATAGGCCTGTACAACCCCGTGGTCAGTTACAGCTACTGCATCATGGCCCCACTTTATGGCTGTCTTTATGAGTTTTTTGGTGTCAGTCACCGCATCCATTGAACTCATTACAGTATGTGCATGCAGTTCAATCCTTTTTCTCGGGGCAGTATCTTCCCTTTCCTTCCTGTCGAGCCTTACGATATGGTTAGCCATAAGTGTCAGCTCTTTTGAATATAGATCCACAGAGGTGCTGCCCTTAAGCTTTGCATAGATTCCTGCTTTGACATCCTTTCCTTCTTCGGCTGTATTTAAAAAGCACTTTGCTGTTATGGATGTTTCCCCGTCATAGACGTATATGGTTTTTAAAAACTTTCCGTTTCTTAATTCCCTGTCTTCTGTCTTGAATATTTCTCCTGAAATACAGATATTCCTTAGTCCTTCAATAAGTTCAGAAATATCCGTAATCCTGTCGGAAAAATTTTTTCCGAGGAGTACATTTTCATCCTTTTTCGCTTCAGAAGATACCGTTCCTGCAGTATTGGGCTTTTTAACTTCCTTAAGTTCCTTTTTTAGGGTATTCCTGGGAGGAGCTTTGACAGAAACTGTTTCAGATTCCCCCGGAAGTTGGATACCAGTATTCAAAGGATTTATGTTTTCCCCTGAAATTACAGTAACTTCAGGAACGGGACTTTTGGCGCTGTAACAGATTTTAACTGCAACTTCCTTTGAAAAAAGAACTTCACAGTACTGACATATAAGTTCAGGTACATTTTTTCTTTCCATGTGGGTACATAGAAGTGAATTGTAGTGGTTTACTGTTATTACCCCGTCTTCCATATTTACAGACGAATCCCTGAAAAAACCCCTTGCAAGGGGTTCGTTTTTAAAAACCTCCATGATGAGTTTTTTCGCATCCGCTGAATCTTCAAATTTTCCGCAGCTTGTGACAAGGGATATGTCTTTTTCGACACTTACACCTAAAATCCTGTCTATTTCTTCTGATATTATCTTTTCTGTGCCCGGTTTAAGATCACATCCGGCACTTAAATAAACCCTCAGTTTCTCGTCTTTTCTTAAGTATTCCACCTTATGAACCACGAGACTTTTTTCTTCCGTCTTTTCAAGAAGACTGTCCATGAGGACCTTACGAAATTCCATTTACATCAACTCCTACATGGACTCTATTTCTTCCATAAGGGCGTCCACAAGCTCCTCTTCCCTGACCTTTCTTACTACAACACCTTTTTTGAATATAAGTCCCATCCCAAGGGATCCTGCGATACCAATATCTGCATCCCTTGCTTCTCCGGGTCCGTTCACGGCGCAGCCCATTACTGCAACCTTTATTTCCTTCTTTGAATTTTTAAGTCTTTCTTCAACTTCTTCAGCTATTCCTATAAGATCTATCTTGGTCCTCGCACAAGTGGGACATGATACGAATTCAATTCCGTCCTTGAGATGCCCGCAGGCTCTTAAGATTTCCCTTCCCGCTTTGACTTCCTCCACCGGGTCACCTGTAAGAGATACCCTCAGAGTGTCCCCGATACCTTCCATCAAAAGAGTTCCGATACCGACTGAAGATTTGATGGTTCCCCTGTAGGGAGTTCCCGCTTCAGTTACACCTATATGGAGAGGATAACTGCATTTTTCTGAAAGCAGTCTGTAGCTTTCAACTGTATTTATGACATCCGATGATTTTATGGATATAACTATATCGCTGAAATTTACATCCTCGAGCATTTCTGCATGTCTAAGTGCAGATTCAACCAAACCTTCCTTAGTGACCCTGCCGTACTTATCGTAGATGTCCTTTTCAAGGGATCCTGAATTGACCCCGATTCTTATGGGGATTCCTTTATTTCTGCATGCATCTGCCACCAGGTGGACCTTGTCTTTCCCGCCTATGTTCCCGGGATTTATCCTTAATTTGGATATTCCGTTTTCAACTGCCATAAGGGCAAGTCTGTAGTCAAAGTGAATATCTGCAACAATAGGAACATCAGTCTCCGATGTTATTTTCCTTAAGGCTTCTGCCGACTCAGTATCAGGCACTGCAACCCTTACTATGTCACAACCAGTTGACCTCAAAGCCCTGATCTGAGAAAGGGTTTTTTCAACATCCCTCGTATCAGTATTTGTCATGGACTGTACTGTAATCTTTGAATCTCCGCCTATATAAAAATTGCCGACCTTTACCTTCTTCGTTTCTTTTCTTTTTATTCTTTCTTCCATAATATTTTCCCGGTTTCCCCTGTCAATATTTCATTCAAGACTGAAAAAATCTTTTTATGTGAAATCTTTAATGTGAAAACATTTCATGTAAATACTTTTCAAGTAAATACTTTTTATATTAAAAGTCTTTTCAGGTAAAACAACTTTCAAGTCTCAAACAATCATCCTTAGTGAACTTAAAAAGTGACTATTCCTGTCAGATGATGCTGACAGGAATGGTGATATTAAACTATGTATTTGTTTTATTGCGATAATCCAGGCTTCTTTAATAATGCACCTATCTGACAGGATAGAATATATCCTTGAAGGTTACAAGTACCATAAGTGTCAGTAAGAGAGTGAAACCTATGCCGTTCCAGACAGCTACATATTTTTCCGGAATCCTTCTCCTTGTAATGAGTTCAATGAGCAGGAGGAAAAGCCATCCTCCGTCAAGGGCAGGAAACGGAAGAAGATTGAATACAGCAAGGGAAATTGAAAGTAATCCCAGGAACTTTAAAAAATAGGAGAATCCCATTCCTGCAGCTCCTGCGGCTGCTCCTATCACAGCGACAGGTCCTGAAACACTGTCTTTTCCGACTTTTCCTGTAACCATTCCGCCTATGGAATAAAGTGTCTGCTTTGCCATGGAGAGCATCTCGCGTGTTCCCAGTGATAAGGACTGAAAAATACCCGGTTTTTCTATGAAATCCGGCTTGAAACCCACCATGAACAGTCCTGTTTCAGGGTTTTTTACAGGAGTAATGGTGATGTCTTTAACTTCACCGTTTCTTCTGATATTAAAAACAGTGGGTTTATCCCCTGCGAAAAATATACCTGTCTGAACATCAACAAATGTGGATGTCTTGTATTTTCCTACTGAAACAATTTCATCTCCTTGCATAAGTCCTGCCTTCACAGCAGGAGTATCGGGAGCCACTGTATCGATTCTGTTGGTAAGATAACCGTTCATTGAACCGAAAACAGTAAAAAGTACAACTGCAGTGATTATATTCATAACAGGGCCTGCAGCTATTATACTCATTCTCCTCAAAGGACTCTTGGACTGGAATGAATCGTTTGAAGGGTCGTCTTTTCCTGTATCTTCGCCCTTCATCTGGCATGCACCTCCCAGGGGGAGAGCTTTTATGGACCATACAGTCTCTCTGCCTTTTTTCGATATGAGAGTCGGACCCATGCCTATGGAGAATTCCTCTACTTTAACACCGTTTAACCTTGCCACAAAAAAATGTCCCAGTTCATGTATGAAGACGAGGAACCCAAATCCAAAAATCGCTATGATAATATTCAGTATATTCATTATTTCTTCCTGATATCTCCCTATGTTGTTTTAGTTTATTATATTTATGACTCCGGTTTTAATTTATTTTACTCCGGTTTCTTTTTATTTCATTCCTGTTTTCGTTTTTACTTTTTCCATATCCCGTATTCAGCTGAAAAGTCTTCCCTTATCATCCTGTCGAGCTCAATGACTCCGTCTAAATTATATTCCTTCATCCTGCCTGAATATTTCGCGAGGGATTCTTCAATAATCCTCTCTATGTCAGTAAATGAAATCATGTCCTTTAAAAAAAGTTCAACTGCAGCCTCGTCCGCGGTATTTAAGACAAGCGGTGCATATCCACCTACCTTCATCGCATCCATGGCGATCTTTAAACAACCGAAGGTATCTGTATCCGGTTTTTCAAAGGTGAGTTTTCCGACCTTGAATAGATCGAGACCTTCAGTCACCATATTTTTCCTGTCAGGATAATTTAAAGCATACTGTATGGGAAGTTTCATATCAGGTACACCCATCTGGCCAATCACACTTCCGTCATTGAATTCAACTGCGGAATGGAGTATCGATTCAGGATGGATATGGACATCTATATTCATAGTATCAAAGAGCCACCTTGCCTCAATCGCTTCGAGACCTTTGTTGACAAGAGTTGCTGAATCAACTGTAACTTTTTTCCCCATGACCCAGTTTGGGTGTTTAAGAGCATCTTCAGCTCTGACATGAAGAAGGTCCTTTCTTTTCTTACCCCTGAAGGCCCCTCCTGATGCAGTAAGTATTATCCTTTTAATATCTTCATTTTTATATCCCTGCATCGACTGAAAGATTGCAGAGTGTTCTGAATCGACAGGAAGTATTTTTACACCTTTTCTCACTGCAAGTTCTGTTATGATGCTCCCTGCACCCACAAGGGTCTCCTTGTTTGCAAGTGCTATATCTTTGCCCGCTTCAATTGCCTTAACCGTCGGCATAAGGCCAGAAAGACCCACAACTGAAGTGAGGATAATATCCGCATCTTCAAGTACAGATATTTTTTCAAGTCCCTCCGGCCCACAGTACACTTCAGTATCAGTGATATTCCTCTCCTTTAGCTTCTTTAAAAGATCTTCTCTTTCCCTCTCCCCTGACACGGAGAGGTGCTTTATGGAAAATTCTTCAGCCATCTTAAGAAGTTTATCGGTATTTCCCATACATGAACCACCGATGATGGATATGTCCTGAGAATTTCTTACAACTTCCGCCGCCTGGGTACCTATTGAACCGGTAAGTCCCAGAACCACTATTTTCTTCATTTATCTACCCTGCCGGAGAATAAAGTCTTCCGGCCTTTCTATATTTTAATCACAATATAAGTCACAGGATTCATTATACCAAACATTGGAGTCATATTATTTTAAGAAAATTTAACTCTGCACGCAGAAAGTAAAAAATAAGACTAAAAAAATACCTCCACTATCTGTTATCTGTAAGAAATCAGTAATGAAGATATTTTTTATCAGACTTTCTGATTTATATGTTTAT
>JBDHVQ010000093.1:0-7849 GCA_039809845.1 Clostridiaceae bacterium
CATTTCCTCGATATTTCTGCAGTCAGGGAAGCTGAAAATTCAAAGGTAGTTACACTCCTTGTGGAAGTTGATAACTTCTCGGAAGTATTGAATTCAGCTCCTGAAGACAGAAGACCGCTCATAACGGCGGATATAGAAAGGGAACTTTTAAACTACGCCAACTCCATAAAGGGCTTTATGAAAAAATACGGGACCAGCAAGGTTGTAATTACTGCACCCTATGAAGTCGTAAGGGAAGAAATAAGAAACAAATTTCCCATTCTCGACAGTATCAAGAAAATTGACCACGAAAACACAATAGAACCAACCCTTTCAATAGGGGCAGCCTACGACAACGGCAATTCCTTGGAAGACGGTGAGGCAGCCACAAGGGCCAAGGAACTTGCCCTCGGAAGGGGAGGAGACCAGGCAGTTGTTAAGGTCAGGGAAAAGCTTTCCTTCTTCGGAGGAAACACAAGGGAAATGGAAAAGAAATCCAAGGTACGGTCAAGGGTCATAGCAAGGGCTTTAAGAGACCTTATGATGGAAGCAGACAGGATATATATAATGGGTCATTCAAACCCGGATATGGACTGTCTGGGAGCTGCAGTGGGAATCCATTCCATAGCACAGTCCCTCGGAAAGGACTCAGTCATTCTCATGGATGAACCAAGAAGGAACGTAAACGACCTTCTTGAAAGACTCACACAGGACGAAAACTACCGGAATGCCTTCATCACATCACAGGAAGCACAGAGAAGAATGAAACCGGATGATCTTCTTGTAATCGTGGATGTACATTCGCTGGGCTATGTCCTTAACAGGGATGTGGCTGTGATGAATGTCAAAAAAGTTGTGATAGACCACCACAGAAGGGCGCAGGATGCCATTCCGGGTGCTATAATCAACTATATTGAAACCTACGCATCTTCGACATCGGAACTTGTAACTGAACTTATACAGTACGTCATCGAAAAACCTAAACTTTCAAAGATTGAAGCCGATGCACTCCTTGCAGGAATATGGGTGGATACCAAGAACTTCTACTTCAAGACAGGGGTCAGGACCTTTGAAGCTGCATCTTTTTTAAGAAAGTCAGGCGCAAATACCATAGACATACGATCCATGTTCAGCTACGACAAGGACCTTTTCCTCATGAAGGCAGCCATAATAAAATCGGCTGAAATTACGGACGGCACCGCAGTCGCTGAATGCCCGCCGGGAACGGATGATCCTTTAATAGCGGCCCAGACGGCGGATGAATTTTTAAATATCAAGGGAATACACACATCATTTGTGCTGTCCCAGTCAGGTGACAACGTTATTCTCTCTGCGAGGAGCTTAGGTGATATCAATGTTCAGACCATAACCGAAGAATTCGGTGGCGGAGGCCATTCAACCATGGCAGGGGCCACCATATACAACACCACAACACTGGCCGTAAAAGAAAAACTCATGGAAATACTGAAAGACAGAAAACTGGAGGAAGAAGAAAAAAATGAAAGTGATACTTCTCAGGGACGTACCGAACGCAGGTAAAAAGGGCGAAATAATCAATACATCAGACGGATATGCAAGGAACTTTCTTTTCCCGAGAAAACTTGCAGAAGAAGCAACAGAGGGCAATCTGAACAGGATCAACGCGATAAAGGAAAGCGAGAGAAAGACAAAGATCAAGGAAACAGAAAGTGCCCAGAAGCTTTCAGAAGACTTAAAATCAAAGGAAGTTGTCCTTAAGGTAAAATCAGGTGAAGGCGGAAGACTTTTCGGCGCCATAACTTCAAAGGACGTATCTGAAGCCATAAAAAAGCAGCTTAATCTCGATATGGACAAAAAGAAAATAGTCATGGACAACATAAAGACCATGGGACTTCACGAAGCAGAATTAAAGCTTTATCCTGGAATCACAGGCAAAATAAAGATAAGAGTCGAAGAAGCATAGTAAATAAACCTGCCGTATTTTATACGGCGGGTTTATTTATTGTGTTCTTTTTAAACAGCAAATTTTATAATCCGTGATATTTTGTCCCATAAATATATAATCCTGATTTTGTATTCAATGAAGACGGCCCGGAGGGCGGACTTAGGAGGAATCAAATCCCGGAGATGAAGAAGAGTGGAAAAAATCATTTGGGTTATAATGAAGTACATGAAGATAAAAGTTACGGAGAAATTTATAATAAACCATAAATATGAAAAATAAATTTGATACGAAAATAGACCTTAAAAAAGCAGAGTCGCAGATTGAAATACTTGAAAATGTAATCGGAAAGTCGGTATCCGATGAAAGGATAGAAAGATACAGACTTAAAGATGACCTTGAATCCAGTGATCCCGGAACAAGGCTCAAGGCAGTCATAAGAATTGCCACAAACGGAGAGGATGCACCGGAAAACCTTTCAGAGGAAGAGCTCCAGGAATACCTTGAAGACGTTCTGGCATCCCTTATTGCAGCAGGATATGTAAGAAACAGGATAGAGAATAAGGTCGAAGTGCAGCTCCGGGAAAAGCAGGAAAAATACATAGACGAAATGAGACTTTCCGTCATAAGGAAGGAAAAAGGACCTGAAAATTCAAAGACCCTTAAAAGATACAGTGATCTTGTAAAACTCGACAAGATTCACCTGTCCAAAAATATCATTCAGAGGCTAAGACCTGAATCGTTCTCTGAAATCGTGGGACAGGAGAGGGCCGTGAGGTCCCTTCTTTCAAAGATCTCATCGCCCTATCCCCAGCATATTATTCTCTACGGGCCTCCGGGAGTCGGAAAGACCACCGCAGCAAGACTTGCACTTGAAGAAGCGAAAAGGAAGAGCTTTACCCCATATAAAGCTTCTGCAAAATTTGTGGAAGTGGACGGTACGACTTTAAGATGGGACCCGAGGGAAATAGCAAATCCACTTTTGGGATCTGTACACGACCCCATATATCAGGGCTCAAAGAGGGACCTTGCAGAATCAGGAATCCCCGAACCAAAACCGGGACTTGTGACTGAAGCACACGGAGGGATCCTCTTCATTGATGAAATAGGGGAGATGGACAGCATACTTCAGAACAAGCTCCTTAAGGTCCTTGAAGACAAGAGGGTGGAATTTTCTTCCTCCTACTATGATCCCGATGACACCGGAACACCGCAGTACATAAAATATCTCTTTGAAAAAGGAGCGCCTGCGGACTTTACCCTCATAGGAGCCACCACAAAGGATCCGTCTGAAATAAGTGAGGCATTGAAATCCAGGTGCACCGCGGTTTATTTTGAACCGCTCATACCTTCGGATATAGTAAAGATTGTAATATCCGCAGCAGAAAGGCTCGGTGCGAAGATGGAAGAGGGAATACCGGAATACATATCCTCCCATACGGCTGAGGGAAGAAAAGCAGTGAATATACTCTCTGATGCCTATTCCCTGTCAGTATACAACAGCGGAAATGCAGAGGATGTCCGTATAACCCTTGAAGATGTCAGGGAGATTACAGGGGCACAGAGGACGGTTCCCCTTGAGATGCTTGAAGACACGGATATACCCGAAACAGGTCATGTATACGGCCTTGCGGTTGGAGGGTTCCTGGGATCCACTATAGAAATAGAGGCCATTGCAGTCAAGACGGCAAAGGGCAAGGGGTCCCTGAGGTTCAACGACACCGCAGGCTCCATGGCAAAGGACTCCGTATTCAATGCTGCCGCCGTAATATCATCCCTTACGGGAAAGGATATAAGGGATTACCATATCCACGTAAATGTCATAGGCGGCGGAAAAATAGACGGACCGTCGGCCGGAGCTGCGGTAACAATGGCACTTTTATCCGCAGCTGAAAATATACCCCTGAGACAGGATATTGCAGTCACAGGAGAAATATCCTTAAGGGGAAGGATAAAGCCCGTTGGAGGCATCGCAGAAAAGATATACGGTGCCGGAAGAAGGGGGATAAAAAAAGTCATAATTCCCTGGAACAACAGGAACGATATACCGGCGGACTTAAGGGGGACTGAAGTCATACCGGTAAAGACCATAGAAGAAATAAGAGACTTGCTTTGTGAGGTGAAAGAATAGATGCCCGTCAGCGATATAAGGACAATGCCTGAAAATATTGAGGCAGAACAGAGTATACTCTCCATTATGTTCAGGGACCCCGAACTTGTGTCAAAGGTTACTGAAAGACTCGAGGAGAGGGATTTTTACAGGGAGAGCCACAGAAAGATCTTTTCAGCGGCTGTTGAATTCAATGAAAAGGACACCCCCTTTACACTGGTACTCCTTGTGGATTACCTCGAAACAAAGGGAGAACTGTCTTCCTGCGGGGGAGTCACATACCTTTCAAGACTCGCCTCCTACGAAAGTACTGCTGCGTTTCTGGAATATTACATACAGTCAGTAAAGGACAAGAGCTTATTAAGAAAGATAATAGAAGCGGGGGGAGAAATATCAAAGGATGCATTTGAAAACCAGGACGATGCCTTCAGGGTTCTGGAAACTGCAGAAAAAAAGATATTTGATATTTCCTCAAGAAGGGAAGCCAAGGACTTTATCCCATTGGATATTGCAATAGACAGGGGACTTGAAAGGATAGAGGAAATATACAGGAACAAGGGAAAACTTACAGGGATTGAGACAGGATTCCCTGAACTTGATTCCATGACCGCAGGACTTCAGAAAGGCGATATGATATTAATCGCGGCAAGACCATCCATGGGTAAATCGACTTTTGCAATGAATATAGTCGAACATGCGGCTTTAAGAGATAACTGCACCGTGGCAGTATTTTCCCTTGAAATGTCCACGGATTCACTGGCAAACAAAATGCTCTGTTCCCAGGCCAATGTGGAGATGAATAAATTAAGGACAGGGGAACTCGACGAAAGGGACTGGGAAAACATATCGAGGGCTACAGCTCCGCTTTCGAATGCAAAGATATTCATAGACGATACTGCAGGTATAACAATTTCCGAAATAAGAGCCAAGTGCAGGAGACTTAAAGGAGATGCAGGGCTTGACCTTGTCGTGATCGACTACCTTCAGCTCATGGAGGGAAGGGGCGAAAACAGACAGCAGCAGATCTCGGAAATATCGAGGTCCATAAAGCTCCTTGCAAAGGAAATGGAATGTCCTGTAATTGCCCTCTCACAGCTTTCAAGAGCCCCGGAACAAAGAGAGGACCACAGACCCATGCTTTCGGACCTGAGAGAATCCGGTTCCATAGAACAGGATGCAGACCTTGTAATGTTTTTATACAGGGATGAATATTACAACAGGGACAATGAAGAAGTCAAAGGCCTTGCCGAATGCATAATAGCAAAACAGAGAAACGGGTCAGTTGGAACAGTAAACCTTGCATTTATAGGAAAATACAGTAAATTTGCACCTGCCGAAATGATAAGAAGGGAATAAAAATGGAAATGAATATGGATAAAGATAAAAAGGGAGAAAAATCCTGCGGTGCCGTAATCATAAACAGGGAGGGAAAGATTCTCCTTATAAGGCAGAATGCAGGTCACTGGGACTTCCCCAAGGGCCATGTGGAAAAAGGTGAAACTGAAGAAGAAACTGCACTCCGGGAAGTTGAGGAAGAAACGGGTCTTAAAGTAAAACTCCTCGATGGCTTCCGTGAAATAATAAACTATGAAGTCAAAGACCACGTTCCAAAAGAGGTTGTTTTTTTCGCGGCACTGACGGGAGAAAACCCCGTCATTACCAATCAGCAGGAAGAAGTCTCAGATTCCGGGTTTTTTACAGCAGAGGAAGCAGAAAAAACCATAACCTTTGAAAAAAACAGGGAAATCCTCCAGAAGGCAATGAAATGTTTTAAAGACAGCGGATACGAAATAAAATAAACAGTGAGGGAGCCGAAAATTCCGGCTCCCTTTAAAATAAAGAATAAATTCAACTCCTGTAAATACTACCTTACCGTGTTTCCCGGTTCAGTATAACGCCTCGCCTTTCTCTTATCATGGGTGATTCTTCCGTAATTGAAAAGGGCTGCAAAGGATACAACTATTGAAACAATAAGAAAGATAACAGCAAGTTTGTCAGAAAAGAGAAAAGTTACAATCGAGATGTGGAAAAATATGGTGGCGACTTTTCCAAGTACGTTTGCAGGGGTTACAATACCCTTTCTGAAGGTAAGAAAACCTCCCACGATCATGGTCAGTTCCTTTATCGCTACGAGGACTACAATCCATACAGGGATGTACCTGTACCATGCAAAGCATATGAGCGCAGTAATCAGCATGAGCTTGTCTGCAAGGGGATCAAGAACTGCCCCAAGATCTGTCTTCATGTTGTACTTTCTCGCTATATAGCCGTCTGCGATGTCAGAAATACCGGCAATGATAAAGACAATTACAGGATAGGTAACAGAACCCGTCCGGGACGAAACCATGAAAGATGCGATGAAAACAGGAATCAGAAGAATCCTGAAAATACTTATCATATTTGGGATATTCATTTTATTCCCCCCTTATTGAAAATATTATATCATCCTGCCCCAGCCATTGGTGAAACGGAAAGTGGATAATGTTTTAAATAACGGTAAAATAAATAACAGTTAACCACCGGACATTTAAATTACCGGGGCAGTCCGAAGTTTTTACGTAAAAAATCAGGCAGTCCTGCTACAGTGAAGACTGCTGAAATCCCTGAATCTCAGAAGTTTTAATTTAACGTAAAAGGATATTGTCATGGTTTACCCTGTTTTTCAGATCCCTGGCCGGATTTTTTAAAACGGGAAGGTTGAGTATATAATATACATTAGACGGAAGAATAAAATAAATTTAAGGCAACTGGAAGCTTTAAATTTAAATCTGAGGTGTTTTATGAATATATTCAGTATGGACTACACAGTCAATTTCAGGGATGTGGACAGGTTTTTTGATCTCACGACGGAATCTCTCATGCACATACTGGGCAAAATCTCCACCCACCACGAAATAGAAGGACTTGGATTCAGGCCTGGTTATATGCAGGAGAGAAACATGGCATGGATTCTCTACCAGTGGAATATAAAGATTACAGAACCAAAGCAGTATGCAAGAAACATCCATATAGATACAATCACCGAGACTCTTAAGGATATGTATGTACACAGATACTTCAGGATTACGGGCGATAACGGTAAAATAATCGGATGGGCCTCTGCGGTATGGGTTGTAATAGATACGGAAAAAAGAAGAGTCATAAGAATTCCCGAGGATCTTAAAAAACTCCTCGACAGTGTGGAAAAGGGAGCCGATCTTACACCATTTAAAGAAAACACAGATGACAAGCCATTGAGATTCAGGCTTGGTGATGACACACCGGAAATAAAGTTTGACGTACTTTATTCAGATATAGACATGAACGGCCATGTGACCAATGCCGTATACGGCAGGTGGGCCCTTGAAGCAGTAAATTCATTGGATGAGGATCTCCTCATGACCCATTACCCCGAAGAATTCATCTGTGTATACAAAAAGGAAAAGAAGCCGGGTGGATCTGTAACTGTAAAACTTGCAACTGAAAATAATGAAACCAGGATGGAAGTACTCGATGAAGACGGAACTCTTTTAAACCTCATAAGAATAAGATGGGCAAAAAGGGATGCCACAACGGGAGACTACTCAGATTACAGCTATCCCGGCAGGAAATGAATATGAGACTTGAAACGGAAAGACTCATCTTAAGACCCTGGAAAATTGAGGATGCACCATCTTTATTCAAATACGCACAGGATGAAAGAATAGGTCCCGCAGCAGGCTGGCCTCCTCACAGAAGCCCTGAAGAATCGGAAAAGATAATCAGGGATGTATTGTCATCAGAAGGTACCTTTGCAGTGGCCCTTAAAGAGACAGGAGAGCCGGTAGGTTCCATAGGGATATCTGTCACTGAAGATTCAG
>JBDHVQ010000094.1:0-7818 GCA_039809845.1 Clostridiaceae bacterium
TTAATCCAATCGAACCGGCAGAATTGTGACAAGTTAGCCTGGCAATTGTATGACCAAATGGACCGTCATCAACACCAGATCAATTCCTTTGAGAACAGGTTTTCCATTTCCATATGAAAGGAAAAAATTTTCTATTTTGACCATATCCATCCTCCTGCGGTTATGGAAATTATTGCAGAAATGAAAACCGCATCCGGTATTGAGAACTTAACCTCACTGAATCTTATTTTCTTGCAGGGGTTTTCAATCCCCCGCGTTTCAGCTGCCCTTGCAATATTTTCAGAAATGGATGAGGAAGCCATAAGAAGAGGCACCATAATGTATTCCATATATTTCAAAGGATTTTTCAGTGTTATCCCCTTGATTTTCATGGCACTTATAATATTTTTTCTCTCTTCCTGAAATGCAGGAAAAAACCTCATCATAACAGCAAGGGGTATACTGAGGCTATCCGGAAAAGCCATCTTATCAAAAAAAGAAAGAATAGATCCCACGTCTGATGTCAGAAGGAAGAACCTTCCTGAGATGTAAGGAAGATAAAACATCTTCATTACAAACAGAAGGGATAAGAACATCTTTAATACTGGGTTTATTCCGGACAGAAAACTAAGGTCAGGAAGCAGATAAAGTATTGAATAGACAAGGAGTATATGTATACCGTCCTTTTTTCTTCCGTTAATAAAATAAAATATTGAATATACTGTTACTATTCCAAATGATGCTTTATCACCCGGGGGAGAAAAAAGTGTAAATCCCATGATAACCACGGCAACTAGTTCAGTGATGGGACAGGGACAGAATCTTTGTCTTAAGTTTATCCCCCGGGTCATACTATTCCTGCCTTTTCAAAATGCCTGCCGAGAAGCTTTATACCTGCCCATGCACCCAGTAACCCTCCTGCAAAGGCTCCTGCATATACCATGGTCATATTGAGAGGAGTGACCAGCCTTTCAAGTGCATTTACATAATCCAGTCCCATGACACTGCTCATTTCCTTATATCTTTCTTTTAAAAGAAGCATCTGCATCAGTGACCCGCATATCCAGGTGCTGAATACCCCAATGGATATCATATTAAATGTCTTATTTTTATAGTTTCCTGCCCTTCTGATGGCTTCGGATAAAAGCATGACAAATATCGCATGAAGGGGAACAAGGAAAGTATGCCCCATAAAAAACATTATAACCGGTGACAGCATCCCAAGAATAAAAAGTGTCCATGGTTTGGGTTCCTTGGCAGTAAAAAGCATCAGTAAAGGTCCGCTTACTATTCCAAGTACAGCAGGATAAATCATGAAAAGAACTGGTACTACTCCTATCATTCCTACACTGAACATAAGGATGAAATACACAGCTCCAAAAACACCAGTTGTAACAAGATCTCTTATTCCAAGATTATTATTTCTCATTTAATGGTTCCTCCTGATATAAAAATTCTTCAGTGAGTCTTGCATTTTCGCATAGACTTCTGTATGTATGGGATTTTATAATAAGGTCCTCATGTTTACCTTCCGACTCCACAACCCCATTATCAAGGACAATTATGTTGTCAGCATTTTCAATGGATTTAATTCTGTGGGAAATAATAATAACAGTCCTGCCTTTCATTAATTCTTTTAAGCTTTCCTGTATTCTGTATTCATTTCCAACATCAAGTCCTGATGTTATTTCATCAAGTAAAAGTATCGGAGAATCTTTGAGAAAAGCTCTTGCAATGGATATCCTCTGTCTTTCTCCTCCTGACAGAGAAGCTCCGTTTTCTCCGATATATGCAGAAAATCCGCCCTCAGTTTTTCCGATGAAATCCATGCATCCGGAAAGTTCTGCTGCTTTTCTGACTTCTTCATCAGATGCATTTTTTCTTCCAATCCTGATATTTACTAGAATCGTATTGTTAAAAAGGACTACATCCTGAAAAACCACAGAAATGTTTTCATATAAAACATCAGGGGGAATATTTCTGATATTTCTTCCTCCTATAAGGATTTCTCCTTCTTCATATTCTTAGAGTCCGGAAATGAGTTTCAGCACAGTGGATTTCCCACATCCTGAAGGACCAACAAGGGCAGTCAGACTGCCAGAAGGCGCACAGAAAGTGATATCATATAATACAGGGGAGGAAATGTCGTAGGAAAAAGATACATTTTTAAATTGTATATTGTGATTTTCAATTGGTAATCTGTCAGTTTTCTTTCCAATATTTTCATACCGGGCATTTATTTCTCCAAGTCTTTCAGTTCTTGGTTTTAAGTAGAATATTTCAAGAATCCCTTCCTTTGAAATATCCATCATCTCTTTTATCTTTACAGCAGCCAGGAAATATCCTGCAAGATATATTAGCGGTATTTCACCTGATTTAATAAGTGCTGTCCCCGTAACTATTACTGCAGGTATTCCGATGTATGAAAAAAGTGCAGATAGAGTCATGGATATGATGACTGCCGCTTCAGCTTTGATCTGAAGCTTTTCACCTTTATCTATATCACTGAATATTCTTTTTCTTATTTCTTCTTTAAGGGCGAAACTCTTGATTTCCCTCTGCATATTCACGGCTTCCTGAAAATTTTCTGCATTTTTCCTCTGGGCATTGAAAAATTTAAGGTTTCTTCTATCCTGTATATTTCTTGAAAGAATAACAAACAAAAAGCTGATTGCTGCAGGTAAAAGGACAGCGAGAGCCATTTTCCAGTTTCCGGCAAAGAGAAAAACAGAAAATACCGGTAAAAAGAATAGCAATCCGTATGTCTTTGGTATGGAATGACTGAGGGCATGTTCTATGGCTGCTGTATCTGCCATAACAGTCTGAGAAAGGTCAGAAAGATCATGGCTGGAAAAATATGAAAGAGGAAGCTCCGCCAGTTTTTCTGTAAGACCGGTCCTTATTTTTGCACATTCACTGTAAGTCACACTGTAGAGTTTTATGTATTCATATCTTAAAAAGAAATACATGGCAGCCAGAAAAATAATGGATGAAAATATCATTGTACGGCTGCCCAGAGAATAACGGCCTGTAAACTGACCGACTGCAGCCATGAGTAATACTCCGGGAATCATCGTGACAAAATATGTTAGAAAACATGCTTCAGTAGATGAAATAAGATTGCGGGCACCTTCCCCGCTCAGCTTAAATCTGTTCATAAAATATTTTTTCATGTCATACCCTCCATTCTGCGGCTCTGGTGTATTTTGAATAAAGAGATTTATAATGGCCATTTAACCCCATAAGATATTCATGTGAACCTCTTTCCATAATCTTTCCTTTTTCTATAAGGAGAATCTCATCCACATTCCTTATAGCTGTAAGCCTGTGTGCAATCATAATTACTGTCCTTTTTCCGATGAGACTCTTAAATGCTTTCTGAAGTTCATGCTCATTTTCAGGGTCAAGGGAAGCTGATGCTTCATCGAGAATCACTATACCTGAATTTTTAAGAAGTACCCTTGCAATTGCTATTCTCTGAGTTTCTCCGCCGGACAGATATACCCCTTTTGATCCTATAATGGTATTTTCCCGTTCCGGAAATTTGTCAAGAATTGAACCGCATTCAGCCATATAGAGTGCATTCATTACTTCTTCCCTTGCTGCTCCTTTTTTTGCCAAAGCAACATTATCATAAATGGATACTGAAAAAAGCCTGCTGTCCTGAAAAAGGAAAGATATCCCTTCTGTTACGGCATCTTCACTGTATTCTTCAAGATTTTTCCCTCCAATGGTTATTGTTCCGCTGTCCAGGGAGTAAAAACCTGATATCAGTTTGGCTATGGTGGACTTACCGCTTCCTGAACTTCCCGTAAAGGCATAGATTTTACCCTCACCAAGTTTAAAGCTTAAATCTTCAAGTACTTTTCTTTCAGAGTAACTGAAGGAAACATTCCTGAATTCTATAACAAAGTTCCTGATTTTATCATTGTTCCCAAATGAAGGAGTTTTTGATTTCATCCTGGAATAAAGATCTTCCAGAGTATCCACGGCATATTTTGCTTCAAACAAATTCATCTGTGCCCACATTATCCTCATGTAGGACACCATTATTACCCCGCTCATGAAAAAAATCATCATGAGTGAAACAGCGGTTGATGTACTGTGAAGATATGGAAAGAATAAAAATATCGGAATCATCACGAGGGGAGTAATTCCAAAGAATAATTCCTGATAAAACACAAATGGTTTTTCACATGAGAGAGCATATTTTAATGCGTAATCCGAATAATCATTTATGGCCTTGAAAAGATTTTTAAAAGATCTTACATTTACTCCGAATATCTTTACTACTTTTATTCCTCTTATATATTCCACAGTTTCACTGCTTAGTCTTTCAAGGGATTCATTGTATAGTTTCAGAAATTCTTCCCCTCCATTCATTCTTATCATCAGGAAACCGCAGATAATACAAAGGAGAAGGATTACAGATCTTGCCAGAGGATTTATGAAGAATGCCAGTATTATGACTAGAACCGGAGTAAGAAAAGCCTGGGAATTGTCCGGAATCATGTGAGCAACAGCCATATGGGTTTTCGAAGCATTGTCATCGATAGCTTTTCTTATAAGTCCGCTGGAATTTGTATCGATAAAATCAAATCCTGATTCCGTAAGTCCTGAGGTTCCCTTTTTTCTTAAATTGCTCTCCAGCCTGAATCCTAATAAATGGGACAGAGTACCTGAAAGGAAGTACAGCAGTGCTCCGAGAGTTAAAAATAAAGTACAGTAGATTGCTTTTCTGCCTGCCTCTGTCAAGTCATTTTTTTCAAACACGTCAGATAAAAAAAGATAAATGAAATAGTAACCCCATACAGTAGAAAATACGGATAATACCGAAACGATAATGGCTCCGTAACCAAGTTTTTTTCTGTTTCCTGCATAGACAAATAATTTCTTATATATTCCCATAGTCACCTCCTGAATAACTGTATCAGACATATTTTTTATATAATAATATATTCCGGCCGGAATAAGCAGATATACTCCGCCTTGTTTAAAGGAGTCTGCTGGTATTATTGTACATTCTAAAACAGCATGGTACTATAATAATGAAAATAAATGTCTGATCGTATCATTATATAATGTTCAAGACATATGACGTTTCCATTACTTTACTTTTTGGTTTTACTTATAAAAGGAGGCTAAATGTCTGAGTTTAAAAAAATTGTTCAAAGTTTTATGGACAGACAATGTGAGGACTGCCCGAATTACCCGCTTGCAGGTGAAACATTTTTTGTTGACGGTGAATTTTACGGAGGAACTTATTGGTTTTACGAATGTGATGATTTTATTACCGATGTCCATGATTTCTATATCAAAAAAGATTACGTCGAGACCACAGTTCCCCATCTGGAAAAAACATTTTTTCTTAATTCCGGATATATAATCTCGGGAAGCGGGGAATGGATAACTCCTTACGGTTCCATAGAACCTTCGTCTGTAATGATTATGGATGCGGGAAATAACGAAAACAGATTTATCCTGCACGGAAAATCCAGATTCTATGTAGTCGGAATGCGGTTCAAGGAAAAAATGATAGAAGAGTGTCTTATTCAGAAAAGAGATCTGAGAAAGAGTGAAATCAAAAAGATTTTCTTTGAAACAAGATCTGAAATTACAGGAAAGATAGCAGAAATTTCAGCAGATATTTTAAACTGTAAAATGACCGGAAAGAATGCCGGACTCTTTTTTGAAGCAAAGGCAAGGGAATGGCTCTCTGTAACTATGGATGCATATGATAAAAATATGAGAGAAATTCCGATATCAGAGACAGATAAAAGTGCCATTGAAGGAGCAGCAAAATATATTGAGGACCACTTCGCCATGGATATATCCCAGGATTTTTTAGAAAGGATCGCTGCCATGAGCGGAACAAAGTTAAAGGAAACCTTCAGAAAAAGATACCGGATGAGCATCACTGAATTCACACAGAGAAAGAGAATGAATATGGCTGAAAATCTGCTTCTTGATACGGAAATGGAGATAGGAAATATAGCGGAAACCGTCGGCTATTCCTCTCCCAGCAGGTTCAGCACTCTTTTTAAAAGATATAAAGGGGTGTATCCCAGGGAAATCAGAACTATATGCGAAATGTCCCATCATGAAAGGTGTAGCTGTCGTCGTAAAGAATAATAAAACAATCAAGGAAACTGCGTTCAGATATGTTTTATACTGAAAACTGTTTCCCTGAATAAATGGTACGTGAACAATGATTTATTTTTTTATGAAGATTCTTTTCCAGGAAGAGAATATCTTACTGTAATATTCTTCCCTGTTTTCAAGGCACGTAAGGGAAGTAATTTCCACACCATCCTCATCATCTCTTAAAAATCCCTGTTTAATATCTTCTGTATTGTAACTCACCTTTCTCACTTCTGAAGTAAAAAGATCCGGGTCTGTTGCAAAGACACCGCAGTTTAGATCCCAGACTACAATATTTCTGTTTCCGTAGTCTTCCCCGAATTTATCAAACCACAATGCGCATTTTTCCCTGATGTACCTGTAGGAAGGAAAATCTTTCATTAATTCAGCATGTTCATTTTCACCGAATCTTACACTGAGGCAGAAATGAGCACCGATATTAATGAAATTGCAGCCGGATTTCAAAACAGTTGCCACAGCTTCAGGATCACAGGAATAATTGAGTTCTGATAAACTGATACCGTCCACAAAGAGATCTTCTCTTATTCCACCCATGGATATTATTCTTCCCGCTTTCCTAAGAAGTCCGGGTTTTAGTTTTTCCGCATCGGAAAGATTATGTAATGAGCCGAGAGCCACAATATCAATGCCTGGATTTTCTTCTATACACTCTGTGATTTTAAGTGCCGCAGCATTTTCCTGTGGTTTTTTATTTTTCCCTTCACCTTTAACAACTGGAACTGAAGAATTAAGATCGCGGAGCATACTGACGGTATTTGAATAAGTCACATCCTCCGTGTCATTGCCGAAGGTCGTGGTGATAAGTAAGATCTCCACATCCCCTCTTCCCATGAGGTACATGAGTGTCAGCCCGTCATCTACGTCTCTTTCTGAGGCTCCCATGGTATTGTCCATATCGAGTATTATTTTCATCCTATACCTCCGGTTTATTTTCTGAGAGGGGTATTATTTTGTTTTTATCGATTCTGATTCTGCATGCTGTATTTATCCGTCCCGGAAAATCAACAGGCATTTCTGATGTAAGTGTCTCCCCTGAAATCTGTGATCTCAGTATGACAGTCCTGGCCCTTCCTGTGAATGAATCAGAAATTATAACATATTCCCCTTTCTTATCAGGAATGGCTTCTACCGCATCCACGGGTATGTTGTACTTTTCCATTATGTTTTCAAATCCTAAAAATTCTGACGTTTTCCTGTCACCGGGGTCTGTCATGAGAGTGATAGGGTCTTCACATTTCAATATTTCCCCGTCTTCCATGAGTGCTATTTTATCGGACATGGTGAATGCCTCTTCCCTGTCATGGGTCACCAGAATTGTCGTTATTCCTTTTTTTCTTACAAGTTCTGCAGTGAACTGCCTTATCTTTCTTCTTAAAGGGGTATCAAGTCCTGAAAATGGTTCATCGAGGAGAATAATATGTGGTTCTGCAGCTATTGATCTTGCAAGGGCCACCCTCTGCTTTTCACCTCCAGACAAATCATTTACATTTTTGTTCCCGTATCCTTCAAGTTCCGTCATTATGAGTAGTTCTTCCACAGCAGTATTTATTTCTTTCTTTCCTCTTCTCCTGGCTTTTAGTCCATATGCTATATTTTCATATACATTCATATGGGGAAAGAGCAGTAAATCCTGATGTACCATTATTATGTTTCTCTTTCCCGTAGGAAGGTGTGTAA
>JBDHVQ010000095.1:0-7666 GCA_039809845.1 Clostridiaceae bacterium
TTATTTTTTTTATTCTTTTTATTCTTTAAATTTTCATACCATTCAGGATATAATTCTTTAGCTTTTTCTATAGATACTTTAGAATTGAATCTTTTTAAAATATCTACCTTATTTCATCATCTAAAGTAAATTGATTCAAATAATCTATAGTAACCTTATCTCCTACCTTAAAAACACGTATTTTAAGTCCATACTAAGAATTAATAGAACCAACCATTCTATATCCTTGAGTAATTCCTTTATATTGAACCTTTTCTTCTTTACTAGTTGTCTTATATAACCAAATTCTTTGAGTTAAATCATATTTTAGAGCTTTCATTTGTATTTTTATATTAGGATATAGGTCAATAGGCTCTTCAAACTGATAGTATAAGTGTAGACCTGTTCCACTCATCGAAATATAAGTAGGAGTAGGTAAAATAAAAGAACCAACTGGTTTATGAATTCTGCTCTCTAACATATCTAGTTCCTTAACACTTACACTATCTAATTCAATAATTAGAGCATGAATCTTACTAGCATTTTCTAGTTTATTTGCCCTACCTAAAAAACTACAACCACTAGTAAAAGTACATTGATTATTTTCAACATAATTAAAATAATCATCATTCCAAGTATCATTATAGTAGTTCTATATTGCAGTTCTATATTGCAGTTCTATATTGCAGTTCTATATTGCAGTTTTTATTTTGCAGCTATATATTGTCGGTTTATTTTGTCGGGTTATGTTGTCAGTTAATGTTACCGTTTATAGTGAAGGTGTATCCCGGAGTTTATGTGTGTATATCTACATGGGGTTTATGTATGGGTATTTATAGAATATCTCTATAAATACCCTGCCCTGTAGTATTAAAATACAGGTGCATTATAATAAAGGTACAGAAGATTTTTTCTGAAATTCAGCTTTTGCCTTACGATCAGGATTTACTGACAATTCAGCCTGGTAATTCAACCTGGTAATTCATAGTGATTTTTTATCAGTAACAGAAGGACAGATCGGAATGTAATAATGTCAGCTGAAACAATTAACTGAATAAATGAAGCTGAATGAGACAGCCTGACAAAAAGAGATAAACATATAAAAAGTGAGTGATATGAATGGAAGATATAAGAAAAGACATGGTTATTTGCGGAGGGTGAGACTCCAAGGTGGGTGCAGGTGCACTCCTTGATATAGTTTCAGTCCTTCCCGGAAAGAAGGATGAAAATCTCCTCGTGGGATTTGATTCGGCAGATGATGCTGCCGTCTATAAGTTATCTGATGATCTGGCAATGATACAGACCCTGGACTTTTTCCCGCCCATGGTCAATGATCCTTATCTCTTCGGGAAAATTGCCGCTGCAAATTCTCTCTCCGATGTCTATGCAATGGGAGGGGAAGTCCTGACTGCAATGAATATACTGGCAGTTCCTGAAAGGATGCCGATGGAACAGGTGGGAGAAATCTTAAAGGGCGGAGCTGAAAAGGTCCTTGAATCCGGAGGGGTCCTCGTTGGAGGGCACTCCATACATGATGCAACCCCTAAATACGGGCTTTCCGTTGCGGGCAGGGTACATCCTGATAAGATATGGAAGAACAATTCAGTTAAAGATGGGGATGTTCTTATACTTACAAAACCCCTCGGAATAGGTCTTGTGACAATGGCATATTCCGTGGGCGAAACTTCAGAAGAAAACTTTGTCAATACAACTGAAGTCATGATGACATTAAATAAATATGCAGCTGAAGTCATGATGAAATATAATGTTTCCGCTGCAACTGATATTACAGGATTCGGGTTTTTGGGACATCTTTCGGAAATGCTCGGCGGAAATTATTCTGCAGATATTTATACAGGAAATATTCCCGTCCTTCCCGGAGCACTTGAATCCGCCTCTGAATTTATTGTTTCTGCTGGCGGACAGAAAAACAGGAATCATCTCCATGAAAGGATGAAATTTATAGAGAAATACCCTGCCATGGAAGAAGTTTTATACGATCCCCAGACTTCAGGCGGACTTCTTTTTTCACTGAGTGAAGAAGAAGCACTTAAGGCTCTTCCGGAGCTTAAAAAGGTAAATCCATCCATTTCCATTGTGGGAAGGATAAAGAAAAAGGAAGATCATGAAATAACAGTATATCCGGATAGGATGTATCCTAAGGAATAAATGACATTTTTAATGTAAAACACCCGGAACATGACATTCAGTTCAATAGAATGAGTTTAATGGAATTGAAATATATTTTACGGAGGGAAAAAATGAAGAAAATTGATGCAATGGGCATGGTGTGTCCGCGTCCTGTGATAGAAACAAAGAAGGTATTAAGGACAGAAGAAGGAAAGGACGGAGTGACTGTACTTGTGGACAATGAAATTGCGACACAGAACCTTTCAAAGATGGCTGAAGGAATGAATCTTGAGTCTTCTGTAAAAAAGATAAGCGATACTCAGTTTGAAGTTGAGATAGTAAGTAAGAAAGATGGGAAAGATAATACTGAGGGTATGACTACCGGCACTTCTCAGGAGACGGTGGCTTCATCAGTCAGAAAAGGGACATATGCACTTGCAGTGGGATCTGAAAAGATGGGAGAGGGAGCTGAAGAACTGGGTAAAAAGCTGATGGGTTCATTCCTATACAGCCTTACAGAACAGGATGAACTCCCTGAAATAATTGTATTTTATAATTCAGGTGTGAAACTTGCATGCGAAGGATCCCCTGTTCTTGAAGACCTTAAAAGCCTCTCTGATAAGGGAGTGGAAATAATGTCATGCGGACTCTGCCTTGACTACTACGGAATAAAGGAAAACCTCAAAGCGGGAAGTGTAACAAACATGTACAGGATTCTTGAAGTCATGAGGACATATCATACGGTTAAACCATAGAAAAGGAAGATAATTTGGAAAAATACAGTGTAATTTCATTTAAATCGACACACGATGCAATAAAGGGAGAAACTCTTATCAAAAGGGAGGGGACAGAAGGAAGACTTATACCCCTGCCCCCTGAAGTATCGGCTGGATGCGGCCTTGCTTTAAGACTTGACCCGAAGGACCTCGAAGCGGTAACATCCCTCTTTGACGCTGAAGGTGTGAAATATGACGGGATATACGGACTTACGAGGGAAGACGGAAAGAGGAAGGTGACAAGGACTGATGGCTAACATAATAATAGGAACAGCAGGGCATATTGACCACGGAAAGTCCACCCTCATAAAGACTCTTACGGGTATCAGCACAGATACCACTGAAGAGGAGATAGAAAGGGGTCTTTCCATAAACTTAGGATTTGCATATTTTGACCTCCCCGACGGTAGAAGGGTGGGGATAATAGATGTACCGGGTCATGAAAGATTCATAAAGAACATGCTTGCAGGGGCCCAGGGTATCAACATGATACTCCTCGTTATAGATGCAAACGAAGGGGTGATGCCCCAGACTGTGGAACATGCCCAGATTCTGACCCTTTTAGGGATTGAGAATTTCATAGTCGTACTGTCAAAGGCAGACACTTCCGAAGAAGAACTCATGGATCTCATGGAAGAAGATATAAGGGAGAGGTTTAAAAACACGCCCATTGAAAACGCTCCTATAGTGAGGGTGGATTCAGTTACGGGCAGAGGTATACCTGAACTTATAAACAACATAGAATCCGTTTCGAAAAAAGTTCCCCAGAAAAACTTGACTTCTGATCCGAGGCTCAATATAGACAGGGTCTTTTCAGTAAAGGGATTCGGAACCGTCGTGACGGGAACCCTTACTGAAGGAGTTATTAATACCGGTGAAGAGATGATGCTCTATACTTCCATGCTGCCCACAAGGGTCAGAAGCATACAGGTCCACGAGAAGAATGTGGAGAGTGCATCAGCAGGACAAAGGACCGCACTGAACCTTCAGAATCTTAAAGTCACAGATATCAGAAGGGGGGACGTTCTCTCAAAGGAAGGAGCTTTCAGACCGTCCTACATAGTGGATGCTTCCATAAGGGTACTTCCTGATTTTGACAGGCCCCTTAAACTCTGGGACAGGGTGAGGGTCTACCACGGCACAAGGGAAGTCATGGCAAGGGCGGTACCCCTCGGAGCTGAAATCATTTCACCCGGAGAAGAGGGATTCGTACAGCTGCGCCTTGAAGAAGAAATAATATCAAAACCCGGAGACAGGATAATCCTAAGGCAGTATTCTCCAATGGTGACATTGGGTGGAGGTGCGGTCCTTGACCCCACCACGGTAAAACACAGAAGGTTTGATGAGGAAATCCTTGAAAGACTCAAAGCCCGTGAAAACCAGGAAGGCGGAAGCCAGGTACTTGAATTCATTTCGGTTTCAGACAAGCCTCTGGTTACCCTTAACGAGATACTCCAGGGAGTGAGGGGCGAAAAGGCAGAAGTTACTGAAGAAATTGAAAAGCTCCTCGGGGAAGGGGAAGTTTATCAGTTTTCTGACGTATACGTAAGCCGCGACAGGTTCATGGAAATAAGGGATGAATTTACAAGAATAGTATCCCAGTATCATAAGACAAATCCACTTAAACCCGGAATGCCCAAGGAAGAATTAAAGTCGAAGATGAAATATCTGGTTCCGGCAAAGTACTTCGATGCTGTCCTTGAAAAGACAGTGTCACTTGGTTTTTTAAAAGCCGAGATGTCAAACATAAGACAGCCTGAATTTGAAGTTGAATACACCAAAGAACAGAAAAAGATAAGAGAGGATATTCTGGATAAACTTAAGGAAGACGGATTCTCACCGAGGTCCCTTAAGGAACTGACAAAGGACAAGGGGTACAGACCTGTCATGGAATCCATGATGGACAGCGAAGTTATAAGACTTGATCCTGATATGGTGATGCTCCGTGAAAATTTCAAGACAGCCTATGAGGCGGTCCTTGAAATGGCGGGTAAAAACGGTTCAGTGACCCTCGCCGAAGTAAGGGACAGACTGGGTACTTCAAGAAAGTATGCAGTGGCTGTACTCGATTTTCTCGACAAAGCAGGTATTACCGTAAGGCAGGAAGATATACGAAAATTAACAGGAAAGAAGCTGAGTATATGATTTATCTTGATAATGCAGCGACCACCAATAAAAAACCTGAAAGGGTGGCTGAAACTATTGCAAAAGCCCTGACTTCAGGCGAATACGGAAATCCTGCCAGGGGTTCCCACGGTTTTGCGTTAAATTCCTTCAGGGAAATATACAGTGCAAGGGAAACTGCAGCAGAATTTTTCGGAGTACCGGATCCTCTTAAAGTTGCATTTACCCACAATGCAACGGATGGATTAAACCGTGTTATAAAAGGTCTTTTTAAGCCCGGAGACCACGTGATTACAACTGTTACAGAACACAATTCAGTTTTAAGACCCCTGTATGAACTTCAGAAAGAAGGACTTGAACTTTCAGTTGCAGGACTTAAGGATGAAATCCTTGATGAAGATTCCATGGAAGGCATGGTGAGGGATAATACAAGGGCCATAATAGTAAATATGGCATCCAATGTCACAGGTACTGTCGCAGACCTTCAAAAGATAAGGAAAATCTCGGAAAAGAACGGTCTCATCCTGATAGCAGACGGATCCCAGGCGGCGGGACAAAGAAAAATAAATCTTAAGGATATGGGGATAGATGTCCTTGTGACTACAGGACACAAGTCCCTTTACGGACCGGGGGGAACAGGGATAATACTCGTCGGTAAGGATTTAAGCTTCAGACCGGTATTTTCAGGCGGTTCCGGATTCAATTCGTTTTCCCATGAACATCCTTCAGACTTACCCGATGTCTTTGAATCAGGCACATTAAACCTTGCAGGAATAATGGGATTAAAGGCAGGCATGGAATACATAAAGGAAAAGGGAATCGGGGAAACTGAAAAATATATTGAAAATCTTACTTTAAGATTCTTAAGTGGACTAAAAAGTATATCTGGTATTAAAATATATGGTACGGGCAGAAAAGACAGGACAGGATGTGTAAGTATAAATATAGGTTCAATGTCGTCTTCGGAAGCTGCAGGAATACTCGATGAAGAATATGGAATCGCCGTAAGGCCAGGCGCACACTGTGCCCCTTTAATGCATGACGCACTGGGAACCCATGATCAGGGTACGGTGAGGTTTTCATTTTCAGGATTTAATAGGGAATCCGATATCGATGCAGCACTCAATGCCCTCGAAGAAATAAACAATAACTACCGGGGAGATTAGATTTTTGAATAATACCAGTATCATGAGGATGATCCCTTCAGTGGATGAAATTCTCAAGGACCCGAGGCTCAAAGGGCAGATAGAATCAATGCCCATGACGAGGATAAAAAATTCCGTCAGGGACTTTGTAGCTGAACTGAGGGAAGAATATAAGGATAATATGGAAAACAGGGAATTTATTCCCTACGATGAAGATGAAATCATAATGAAGGTGATTTCAAGGATAAGCGCAGACCACGAAACACCTTTAAAAAGAGTCATCAACGGCACGGGAATAGTAATCCACACAAACCTTGGAAGGTCACTCCTTCCGGAAGTTGTGAGGGATTCACTCCTCGATGCTGCGTTTTACTACAATAACCTCGAGTACAATATAAAATCCGGAAAGAGGGGTTCAAGATACGCACACCTTGAAAATACAATAAGGGAACTTACGGGAGCTGAAGGAGTCCTCGTTGTCAACAACAACGCGGCAGCTGTAATGCTGGCTCTTTCAACCATGGTAAACGGAAGGGAAGCAATAATTTCCAGGGGTGAACTTGTCGAAATAGGAGGCTCCTTCAGAATACCGGATGTACTGAGATTATCCGGTGGAATACTTAAGGAAGTCGGAACCACAAACAAGACACACCTGTGGGACTACGAAAGGGAAATCAATGATAACACAGGAATTCTCTTAAAAGTCCACACTTCCAACTATCATATAATAGGATTTACCGAATCCGTACCCACAGAAGACCTCGTGGCTCTCGGAAAGAAGAACAATCTTCCCGTGGTGGAGGATCTTGGCTCAGGACTCTTTGTAGACTTATCTTCCTACGGTTTAAGATACGAACCTACCGTAAAGGACGTCCTTAAAAAAGGAGTCGATGTGGTGACTTTTTCAGGGGACAAGCTCCTCGGAGGTCCCCAGGCAGGCATCATAGTCGGCAAAAAAGAATATATAGATGCCATGAAGAAAAACCCCATGACACGTGCCCTGAGAGTTGACAAAATGACCATCGCGGCCCTTGAAGCCACTTTAAGGATTTACCTCGATGAGAAAAAAGCCATGGAGACCATTCCGTCGATGAAGATGCTGACCATGACCAATGAAGAATTATCTGAAAGGGCAGAAGTTCTCTGCAGAAATCTCATGAGAAAGGTAAAGAACGCAGAAATTGATGTCGTGGATACAAAGTCCCAGGTCGGGGGAGGCTCACTTCCAGGCGAAGAACTCGATTCTAAGGCTGTGACAATAGTCCCCTACGGTATAAGCATAAATGAACTCGAGGAGAGGTTAAGACTTGGAAAATACCACATCATCGGGAAAATCCACAGAAACAGGTACGAACTCGATTTAAGGACAATTCTCGACGGTGAGAGCGAAAAGATAGTGGAAGCCGTAAAGGAAGCCCTTAAGACAGAATCCCGTGAGATTAAGGGAAAGTAAAGATATCAACCTTAAAAGAGATACTTAACAGGGAATTATAAAATGAGAACCCGGAAGAA
>JBDHVQ010000096.1:0-7483 GCA_039809845.1 Clostridiaceae bacterium
TAATTATTTCTTCTTCCAGAAGTGATTTTAATCCCATTAAATCTGAAATATATATAAAGGGTGAGATAAGGAAGGCTGTAAGAATTATTTAAATAATGTCCTGCATTCCGATTTCAACTTTAATGGTGAGTATAAATTGATTCTGAATATTATTGATTTTGACTTTACAAGATGATAGGATATTTTCACTGAACAAAAACCAGGAAGTTTTTATAACCTGAAGGCTTGCTTAAGTCTGAATGGTGAATTTTAAAAAGAGAGGATGCGTTCTTCTCTTTTAACTTCTTCAGAATAAATAAAAATAAATTCAATTTATAAGGACTCCGGAAAAGTGAATATATTATTCTGAAGTCCCGGCAGAAAACAGTAAAACCACTATGTCAGGCTTTTTTCAAGCCAGATCAGTGGTTTTTCTTTGCTTTTTTTGCGATGTTTTCCCTGCTTTTCCCCGTATTTTTGTGTCAGATTGTTTGTCTTGGTTGGTACATGGTGGGTACATAGGCTACTGTAATTATCTTCAGGTAATGTTCTGGGTGACATAAACCTTTATGTCAGTCCGGACTGTTATAATTGAATTAGAAAAGAAACAGATGGAAAAAAAGTAAATAATTTTAACTGAAAGGATGGTTATGCATGAGCCTTCAGATGATATACGGCAGAAGCGGAAGGGGAAAGACTGAAAAACTCTTTGAACTCCTTTTGAAAAGCCTTGAAAAAGATAATGATATAAGAAAAAAGAGATTTGTTATAGTTCCTGACCAATTTTCGTATTCTATGGAAAAAAAGATCATGGAAAAATTCGGTATGAAAAATGTCTTCAGGATCCAGATAATGGGTTTTTCAATGCTCGCCCAGAGAATACTGGAAAATGCAGGCGGAATAAAAAGAAAGACCATTGACCCTGTCGGAAGGTCCATGCTGATAAAAAGCATACTCCGCGAAAAAGGTCAGGATTTAAGTATATATGCAGGGGTTTCTGAAAGTCCGGGCTTTGGGGATCTTGCAGGAAAAACCATAAAGGAAATGAAGACCTACGGGAAGAAACCGGAGGATTTAATGACTGCTGCTGAAGGCATAAAGGAAGCAGAAACTTCTTCAAAACTTAAGGATATCGCAGTCCTATATTCTTCCTACGAGGAAGAAATAGAAGGGAAATTTCCTGACGGTGAAGACAGAATGAACCTTGCTGCAGAAAAGTTTGATTCAGCGGGGTTTCTTGAAGGAGCGGAGTTTTTCCTCGATGAATTCTCGGACTTTACTCCTCTTCAGATGGGCATGGTAGCAAAGATGATGAAGAACCATGATACATACATCACCCTTACATATGACGAAAGGTTCGGCCATGGAACAAAGGGTGCCTTCTCACTTCCTGCAGATACTGACAGAAGACTTATGGAAGAGGCACAGAAAGGGAATGTCAGCATTAAAAAGCCAATAACTGTTGATAATAAAGGGAGATTTATATCGGGGGAGCTGGATTTTCTCGAAGAAAATCTCTACAGCTACTCAGGTAAGGAATATATGGGTAAAGCCGGCGACATAAGGATAGTCAATGCTCCCTCCCCAAGGGATGAACTTGAATTCGTAGCCGGTGATATTTTAAAAAGAGTGCGTGAGGGCGGTTTAAGGTTCAGGGATATCGCGGTTCTTATGAGAAACACAGAAGATTATGAGACCGATCTTAAATCTGTAATGGATGAAGCCGGTATACCTGTATTCGTCGACAGGAGAAAGAATATCCTCCACAACCCCCTCACATCATTTGTCACTTCATTTTTTGATATCATGACGACAAATTTCAGTCACGATGCGGTGATGAGGTATTTAAAATCAGGACTTACACCTCTTGATGCCGATACTGTAAGTCTTACGGAAAACTACGTCATGGAAAACGGCATTAAAAACAATGGCTGGCTGAAAAGTTACTGGGAATACCCAATGAGATTCAGAGGAAATGAGCAGGAGATGACCCGCGATTTAAACCTCATCAATGAAGCGAGGGAAATAACTGCAGAACCCCTTGAAAGAGTATTCAGTGAATTGGATAAAGCTGAAACAGTAAGGGATATGGCAGAAATCTTCTACAATTTTCTTAAAGAAGAGGGATTTCTTGAAAAATATGAACTTAAAATGGAGAATTTCAGGGAAAAAGACCCCTACGTATTCAGCAAATACAGGCAGAGCGCTGACAATCTGATGGATGTCCTCGACCAGGCAGTGGAAATCATGGGAGATAAGAAGATAACCCCTGCTGAATTCGGAAAAAACATAACAGATGGACTTCTCTCTGTAAAGATTGCACTCATTCCTGCAACTTTGGATCAGGTTATTGTAGGAGATGTTTCGAGGGTGAAATCATCTTCTGTGAAGGGGATTTATATAGTCGGCGCAAATGACGGGGTGCTGCCAAGACGCCCGGGGGAAGATCCTGTATTGAATGACAGTGACAGAAAGGCCATGGCCGAAGCTGGTCTGAAAATAGGAGGAACTTCTTCAGAAAGAATTTACTACGAGGATTTCTACCTTTACAATGCTCTTTCCTCAGCGGGATCCTTCCTTACGGTCTCCTATCCTCTTACCGGAAATAAAGGTGAGACATTAAGACCTTCACCTGTCATTTCAAAACTTAAGAATCTCTTCAGATACCTTGGAGAGGAAAGCACGGATAATTTAAGTAAAGATCTCCCCTTCACTGAGTCATATGCTTTTTCCAGACTTACCGGAGAAATGAAGAAATACTCTTCAGGAAGAGAAGTTGCACCCATATGGAAACAGGTATATGGGTACTTTGAGTCAAAAGAAGATTACCGGGAAAAGCTCAGTGCAGTGATGAGGGGATTGAAATACGACAACTCCCCGGGAGAACTTAAAATTTCCAATATGGAAAAGCTCTTCGGCAAAAATATTCCCGTCACCGTTTCAAGGGCTGAAACCTACAACAAATGTCCATTTTCCTATTTTGTAAAATACGGTCTGAACGCAAAGGAAAGAAAGGAACATGTGGTGGAAAGATTTGACGACGGTAACATAATGCATGGAATTCTCGACAGGATGTCAAAAAAACTTGCACAGACCGGAAAAAATCTGGAAGATGCAGATCCTCAGTATATATCCGAAGCAGTAGAAAGTCTCATGGATGAAACCATGGCGGACAGTGAAAATTCAGTCTTCACTTCCACGGCACAGTTAAGATACAGACTTGAAAAGCTTAAGAGAAACTTAAAAAGCACCATAGATATCATAGGAACCCAGATAAGAAAAGGTGAATTTACTCCCATGGGAACAGAAATCACTTTCGGCAGAGGAGGCGATCTTCCCGGAATAACCCTCCCCCTTACAGATACACACAGTGTCAGCATATCAGGAATCATCGACAGGGCAGATATCATGAGGGGGACAGCCGGGGATTTTGTAAGGATTGTTGACTATAAATCTTCAAAGAGAAATCTTGAAATTTCAGATATACTCGAAGGACTTCAGCTGCAGCTTCTTATTTATCTCAGCATAATACTTAAAAACAGGGAAAGTATAATAAAAGACGGTGACAGTGAAGGAAAACTTATACCCGCTGCAGTATTCTACAGTTTCCTCGGAAGACCGATTATAAATTCGGATATACCCATAGATCCTGAAGAAATAAGGTTGAAAATGATGGCGGAGAGTAAACTCGAAGGACTTATCCTCGACAATAAGGAAATAATCATATCGATGGATAAGGATGGAGATAACCTCGTTACAAAATTTTCCATAAATTCCTCGGGGGAAATCAGCAGGAGAAACGCAAAGACACTTACAGAACAGGACTTCAGTGACCTGATGGAATACTCACTTAAGTTAATTGAAAATATGGCAGGAAGGCTCCTTAAGGGAGAAATTCCTGTGACACCTGTAAAAAAGGGAAATATCATTCAGTGCACATACTGTCCCTATAAATCCATCTGCAGGTTTGATCCCACTCTTCCGGGCAACGATTTTAAGATAATAAAAAAGAGAAAGCCTGAAGAGGCAATGGATGAAGTAAGAAGAAGACTTAAGGAAGGAGGTAACGATGAGTAAAGAAGAAATCAAAGGTGTTTCAGGTCAGGCTGAAACCAATGAAACAGAAATAAATGAATCTCCTGGTACTGAAAGTCCTGGAGTTCAGACTGCAGAAGGAACTGAAGATCAGACTGCAGAGGGAGCTGGAGACCAGGCTCCTGAAGGAAATAAAGAAAACAATACAGAAAACAAAGATAAAATGATCTGGACCGATGAACAGGAACAGGCGATAAAATTAAGGGGAAAGAGTCTCCTTGTATCTGCCGGGGCAGGTTCTGGAAAGACTGCAGTTCTTGTGGAAAGAATAGTAAGGATAATTACCTGCGGGGAACCCTGCGATATAGACAGACTCCTAATCGTAACCTTCACCAATGCTGCCGCCCTTGAAATGAAGGAGAGGATTTTAAAAAGTATAGGCAAAATGCTCACTGAAAACCCTGGAGACCACAATCTTCTTAAGCAGGCTGCACTTGCTTCAAAAGCCAGCATAATGACTATAGATTCATTCTGCAGAAAGATTGTCACGGAGAACTTCCAGATTTCCGGAATAGATCCTTCGGCCCAGATACTGAGTGAAGAGGAAGGCTCCCTCATGGGAAAAGAAGCAGTAGGGGAAATCCTCGAGGAAGAATACCAGGAAGGTTCACCCCTGTTTCTTAAGATGACTGAACTTTTAGGCTCGGGTAATTCAGATGATGTCCTGGAAGAACGGATTGAAAGGATGAGCAGATTTTCAGAAAGCTTTAAGGATCCTGAAAAATGGATAAGAAGTGCAACTGATATCCCTGAGGATAAAATCGAAGACTCGGAAATATTCACTGAATTTCTCAGGATAACAGAGGATAATCTTGAAGTTGCATCTGCATTTTACTCCCTCGCACAGAAAATACTGGGAGATTATGCTGAATTTTCAGGAACATCAATGGAAACCATCATTAAGGAAGAAAAAGACCAGGCGGAAGAGCTTTTATCCATGATACCTGATTTCAGGACTTATACCGGTCTTAAGGAAACAATTGATTCAATTGAATTCAAAAGGTTCAGTGCTCCGAGAAAATTCTCAGGGGAAGAGGCTTCAGAGGCCAGGGAAAGAATAAAAAACTTAAGGACCAGAGCGGCTGATATAATAAAAAAGGAAATCAGGAATTCTCTGAAGCAGGATGAAGATACCATAAACAGGAATATGGATGACATAAGGGAACCCTTAAGATGTTTCGGGGAGACCGTAATTAAATACAGGGAGAGGATGAAGGAGAAAAAACTTGAAAAGAACAGGGTTTCCTTCTCGGACATTGCCCTCTCAGCCCTTTCAATACTTACAGACAGTGACGGAAACCCAACTGAATGTGCTTTAAGATACCAGGATTACTACGAAGAAATAATGACTGATGAATACCAGGATTCCAATGAGGTTCAGGAAACCATCCTCAGTGCCGTATCAAGAAACGGTAGAAATGTATTCATGGTGGGGGATGTCAAGCAGTCCATCTACAGGTTCAGACAGGCAGATCCTGATATATTCATTTCAAAATACAGGGACTACAGACTCTGCGGTAAGAATGAAGGGGAAGAATCAGAAATAGTAAGAGATTCATCTTCCGAAGATGATTACCCCGGAAGAAAGGTCCTCCTTTATAAAAACTTCAGAAGCCGGAAAAACGTCATCGATGCAGTAAATATTGTCTTTTCGGCTCTGATGTCTGAAAAGGCCGGTGATTTTGAATACAGCGATGATGAAAAACTTATTTTCGGATCCGCAGATAACCGACCCGATGACGGAAGGTTCCGCCTTGAAGCTGAATTCATTGACCTTGGTGAACACGACGAAGAGTCATATGAAACTTCTGATGAAGTCTCCGATGAAGACCTTTCGGGAATGGAACTTGAAGCCCTTCACGTGGCAGGAAAGATAATAAGACTTGTGGAAGAAGAAAAACCCATGGTCTTTGACAGGAATGGGAAAAATAATGAAAGACCCATTGAATACAGGGATATAGTAGTTCTTTTAAGGTCCACATCATCTCCGGGCAGAATTTTCAGGGATGTAATGACTGAAATGGGAATACCCTGCTATACAGAATCAAGGACAGGTTACTTTGACAACACTGAAGTCAGAACCATACTCTCTCTTCTTTCTGTCACCGACAATCCCTACCAGGATATTCCACTCCTTGCTGTTTTAAGAAGCCCCATGTTCAGCTTCACCGAGGCAGAACTTACTGACATAAGACTGTATGACAGGGAAAAGAACTACTACGACTGTCTTCTGAAGGCACAGGACGAAGACAGCGAAACCGGAAGAAAGGTGAAAAGATTCCTTGAATCATCTGAAAAATGGAGGGAAATGGCAGGAAGGACTCCCCTCGATGAATTCATATGGATGCTCCTTAAGGAAACATCATATTATGAATACGTCTCTGCCATGCCTTCCGGGGAGCAGAGAGCTGCAAATTTAAAGCTCCTGTGCCACAGGGCGGCGGACTATGAAAAAACGTCATACCGTGGACTTTATAATTTCATAAGATATATGGATAAACTCAAAAAGAGCGAAAAGGATATGGCCGATGCCGGTATGCTCTCTGAAAATGACAATGTCGTAAGAATCATGAGCATCCATAAGAGTAAGGGTCTTGAATTCCCCTATGTATTTTTAAGTAACCTCGGCAGAAGGTTCAACAGGCGTGACCAGAACGGAAACTTTTTAATCCACGGTGAACTCGGCGCTTCAGTAAAACACCTCGACGTGGAAAAGGGCCTTGAAATGAATACCTTAAGAAATACGGTCATCAAGGAATGGCTGAACAGGGAGAGTATTTCTGAAGAAATGAGAATCCTTTATGTAGCCATGACAAGGGCAAAGGAAAGACTCTTCCTTACTGGTACGGTGGACGACAGGGAAAAGAAGATGGAAGGCTGGAAAAGCAGCGCTGAATTGTTCCGTGACGGAAAAAAGATGCCGGGGGAAACTTTAAAAGACGCCTCCATGTCTGACTGGATAGTACCGGTACTCTTAAATCGTGAAAACACAGAAATCACAGAAGAAGGTATCACTGACAATGATCTTTTCACCCTTAAATTCATCCCGCGTGGGGGCATAGTAAAAAGAAGCACTGAACTGAGTCAGTATGACACAGGGGAATTTTTCAAAGGAGAAGAAGTAACTGACGAAAAACTCCTTTCGGTACTTCAGTATTCATACCCACACATAAGTTCAGCAAGCCTTCCGGGGAAAGTATCCGTATCGATGATAAAGAAAAAAGCCATGGAAGAAGCTGAAGAAGAAATCCCTGCTCCTGTAATAATGGGTGAGGTAAAAGAAGAATCCCCGGTACTTTCTGAAATAAAGACACCTGAATTTTTAAAGGAAGTGAGGACCCTTACAGGAGCTGAAAGGGGAACTGCCTTCCATACGGTTATGATGCATATAAACCCCATGGTTTCAGAT
>JBDHVQ010000097.1:0-7433 GCA_039809845.1 Clostridiaceae bacterium
TTTAAAAATGTCCTGCCATTTGATTATACTATGTCAAACGGGGTTTATGGCTACACATGTCAAATGAACCATGCAATAGGTAACAGAAAAATAATCTGTCATCTCCGGAATTCAAGTCAGAATCAACATAAACTTAATATTTTTAGTCGCCAATATGATACCTTTAAACAGTTTCAATGTATTATAGTAGTGTATAAGACTTTTGGAATTACTATGGAGAGACAGCAATGAAGAAATGCCAAAGCTGTGGTGCAGCAAATAATTTTGATTCCATATCCTGTTACAGGTGCGGAGAAAAGCTCAATGATTCCGCCTTCAATAAAGAAGATCTGGAATTTGAAGAAGCCCTTGAAAGGGCAAAGGAAAAGCTCCTTTCACGGGAAGGAAATCCCCCCGAAGAAAAAACTTCCGGCGGGAATAATGACAGCAACAACAGTAAAAATAAAAATACAAAAAATATGTATGGTGATGGGAAAAAAGAAAGTGAAACAGATTATATTCCGAAGGATTTTTCTGATTCCCGGGAAGTAATAAAAATCCATACTTCCACTGATGAGAGAAAAAGGAAATATTTCACAGAAGATGAGATGGAAGAAAATCCCGGTGCAAATAAAGTGACATACAGGGATGATGTGATAAAAAAAGAGGGGGAAATGTCCTATGAACCTAAAATCAGAAGGATCACCATTACCCCGCCCGATTCAGCGCCCCAGACTGATTCAGATGTCAAGATATACCAGGGCTCCGGAGAGGCTGAGAATGATGTAAGGATTTATACATCTTCAGGAAACAGAAACAGAATCAAAAATCTTCACGGAAAAACGGGCAGTACTCCTAAAAGACACAGTGCTGCCGGTGAACCCCCCGTTGCTTCAATGTATTCAGATAAGGAAGAAGAATATCCTTCATTTAATAATATTGCGGAAGAGACATTTACGGATACTGATATTACAGAAGAAAATGACAGGTATGAAAACAGGAGAAAGGCAGGTTTTCTTGCAGGAGTTCTCCTGGGACTTATCCTCCTTGTTGTGACAGGGTCATTTATCTACAGATACACTCTGCAGGATATGAGGGCAATAACGGCAGCCGATTCACTTGTTGAGGAAGAGAAATATCCTGAAGCCATAGAATACTATGACAGGATCTTAAAGAAAAACCCTTCAGATTCAGTAAGTGAGAGAAAAAACAATGCCCTTTTACTTTCAGCTGAAAAAGACCTTGTTTCCAAACCGCCCTCTGAAGTTACTCCAGATGAATTCAAAAAACTTATTTCCATGGCGGTAGAATCGGAAAGGTATGCACACGATGCCGGAGTACAGGCCGAAAAGACAGCCCACAGTGTCGCAGAAAGAGTAAAGAAGGAAATATCAGCCGGAAGGTACGACGAAGCGGAAGCTCTCATAGCGCCCTATACTGCCCTTACTGAAAACATGCAGGAACTGAATGAGCAGGAAGTCATTATAAATGAGTACTTCAGGAAGAAGACAGCTGAAGAGGCAGAAAAGAAGAATACAAAAGGCGGACTTTTCGGAAATAATTCTTCTTCCGACAAAGGGACAACCCTTACCACATCAGCCGGTACATCCCAGGAAGACCCCATGCTTTCGGGTATCCTTGAACTTCTCGATGCAGAAAAAGGAAGAATACTTTCAATAAACCGCAGCCAGGGCAGAAATACGGATTACAATATGCTGACAAGTCAGCTTGAATGGGACGAAGGTGATGAAAAATCCGAAGTCCACGTATCACTCAATGACTTTATAGACAACTACCTCCATTACATGGCAGCGGCAGTAACAGAAGGAAATGATTCCGACCTTTCCCGCTTTATGGAAGAAAATTCAAGGGTCTATACCCTTCAGAAAAACTATATAGGAAGGACAGGAGACCAGAAAAAGTCCCTCGTTTTCAACGGGTATAAAATCGATAACATCTTCTCGAGGGAAAATTTCTATGAAGTTACAGTATCAGAAGATTTCACAATAACCGATTCAAGGGGCATGATAGAAAACAGTTCAGCCGTGATGACCTACTTAATCGAAAAAAAGCCTTCATTCTACGGCTGGATTATAAAAACTTTCAGTGCACAGTAAAAAACCCCGAGAGAAATTTTTCTCCCGGGTTTTTCTATCTTACATATATGTCTTTACTGAGTTGTCTTTACAGAAGATATCCTTACCTGGATACCTTCTGTGGTATCAGGTACTGCTGAATATTTCCTGCTGATATTTCCTCCTGATATTTTTCAGCTGTTGATTATTCCTTGCATGTATCAGTCAAAGAGAATATGGTGGATAATTTCCGTTTCCTCTCCGATATCAAAGACATTGTAGTAAACACCATCTATCATTTCCCCTGAGAATTCCCTGGGGGACATGGACTGTACTACGGAATATCTTCCCGCTGCAGCTCTTGTTCCAAGACTGATTACTTCATCAGGATTCAGATTGGTCTTTGCAAGGGACATAAGTTCTCCTGCAGTTCCCGGAATCTGACCGGGGTTCAGCGAAAGGAGCTTGTTTAAAAGACCCATCATGACTTCCCTCTGCCTTCCTGATCTTTGCACGTCTGAATCAATGTATCTTATCCTCGAGTAACTCAAGGCTTCTGCCCCTGAAAGATTTGCAGAACCAGGTGAAAGTCCCAGAAGACCTGCTTCCTGATCACTTAGGGTAACGGGGACTCCTCCCACGTAATCGATGACTCTTGGAAGTGAATCAAAGCTCACTGATATGTAATCCGTGATATTAAGATCGAAGTTTTCGTTTATGGTTCTTACGGCAAGGAGGGGGCCTCCGAATGCATAGGCATGGTTAATCTTGTCTTTTCCGTGTCCGGGTATTTCAACGTAGGAATCCCTGAGGATTGAATGGATTTTAATCAGCCTGTTATCCTGATCGACTGAAAGTATGATAATTGAGTCAGATCTTCCGCCGCCATCAAAATCATCGACACCGAATACGGCGACGTTTTTGACATTTCTGTTCTTTTCCTTAAGTCTTGCTTCAATCTTTTTTTCCGCATCTGAATTTATTCCGAGCAGTGCTTTGGCTTCATCGACTGTCAGGCTTTCCTGTCCTTTCTGGATTCCTTCATTGGAATCCGCATCGAATTTATCAAAATCCACCAGTGCGGTCGATTTATTCCCCGATTTTTTCTTTGCAAGATCTGCAAGGGATGAGAAGTCCTTGTCGAATTTACTCCTTGAAATTATTGACCTTGCGTAGAGGTAGGAACCTCCGCCAAGGATCAGTATCAGCACAACCAGGAAGGCCAGTACTTTTTTCCACATATTGTTTTATTGTGATACACCCTTGAAGGACATATCAGTTCTCCTTATATTGAAGATATTGAAGTTCTTTTATTATACATCAGTATTTATAAGTGTTCATTCCGCAGTAAAAAGCTACAGCCTCTTCTCAAAATTGCCGGTTACCCCTGTCCCTTCCTGGGAAATAATAAATGCCTGAGGGTCATGAGCCATTATGAGTGAATTCAGCTTTTCAACTTCATATTTTGAAATGATTGTGCAGTATACATTTGTGGGTTCACCGGTATATCCCCCCTGTCCCTTCCAGCTTGTAACACCTCTCTGAAGATTGTTTAAAATAATGGCCGGCACTCCTTCCTTCTTGCTGAAAATAGTAACAAGTACAGTAATGTTCTGAAAGTGTACCTTGTCGAGGGTCAGCGATATTACGATATTGAATATGAATGAATAGACCACTACTTCAAAGTTATAAAGAAAAGCACAGATGGTAAATACGATAATATTCATAAAAAGAGTGATTTTACCCACACTGAAACCCTTGAAGTATTTGGTGAAATAAAGTCCCAGTATATCAGGTCCTCCTGCTGAATACCCAGCCCGCAGGATTATCCCGGCTCCGTATCCGCATAAAACCCCCGCCACTATGGATGCTGTGAGAGGATCGCTTATAGGCGGTACGGGAAGGATCGGAATCAGTGAGATTGCAACGGTAAAGGCAGTCGTCATGAGAAGGGTCCTTAAAAAGAAAGTCTTTCCGAGTTTGGTGTATGCAAGCCACATAAGAGGGATGTTTAAAAGATAGTAGATGATACCTGCGATATCTATCCCGCCTGTTGTAAATCCTAAAAAGTCCCTTAAAAAGCTTCTGACGAGCTGGGAAATACCGAGGATGCCTCCTGAATAGAACTTTAACGGAACTATTATGAGGTTCATGGCTCCTGCAAATATAAGGCAACCCAGGAATGCCGTCAGAAGGTCTGCAAAAAACTTCCGTCTGGTATTGACTGGTGTATTGTTAAGTCTGTAATCTAGATTCATTTCATTTATGTCTCCTTGTTTTAGTCCGTTTCCATTATACATCAATTCCCCTCAAGCCCCACAGTGTTTAACCTTAATTTTATGTGTGGAATAATATGTGCAGATTAAAGGGAAGAATAAAAACCTTAGTAAAAAGAAAAGCAGCCCTTTCAAAGGACTGCATTTCTTTATTATTCACTGATTCTCAGGATATAAATACCCGAGGATATCTTTACTGAAAAAATGAATATGTTTTATTCTGAATCAGTTCCGGTTTCTGAAGGTTCATCCTGAGGTTCATCAGGTACCGGAGTTTCAGTTTCTTCTGATCCTGAACCTGTCTCTTCCCTTACTTCTTCGTGTGACGGTTCATCTGAGGGACCTTCTGACGGAGCTGAAACTTCTTCAGCATAGTCTGAGTTATATATGATTACAGGCATTCCAAGTTCAGAGAGTGCATATACTTCAGGAGCTACTGGTACAGGAAGATTGATACATCCGTGGCTTCCCGCATAAGTATATCGGTCTCCCCCGAACTCTCCGACCCAGTTTGCATCGTGGAGTCCGTGTCCTTCATCTGTAAATTCCACCCAGTAATCAACGGGCTGCACATAGGTTGCACCGCTTAAGACTGCCCCTTCGACTCTGTCCTGAACGAAAAATACTCCTGTGGGAGTTGCCCTGCCTTCTACGAGGAGCCCTGATACAATAGGGGTTTCCAGTGCCAGTTCCCCGTTCTTATAAAGCCAGAGATACTGACTTGCAAGGTCTATCTCAATATATGAGTCGCCGAGGTCATTCCCTGCAGGTCCCCTGGCAGTTCCTGTAAAAGGTACACTGACTTCTGTTTCGGCACCCTTTGCTACGGTCTCATTGAGTCTTTGAACAAGTGTATCTTTATCCACAGCCCATCCGTAGGTTCCAGGATCGAGTTTTATAGTCTGTCCGAGGGAATTTCTGAATGTCCTTCTTGTGTTTACTGTATTGTATTTGTCCGCAAGTTCCGATGCTATTTCCCAGAATTTTGCATCGTTGTATTCAGCAAATCCTTCTGTTTCATTTGTTTCAAGGCCGTACTTGTTTCTCCAGTCGATGAATGGAATTTCTTCCCCGTCGACATTTAATTTGATATCGGTTCCTGCCCACCTGTTTTTAACTTCCAGTTCTTCCTGAAGTTCAGGGCTGTCCTTTGTGATTTCGGGCATGATATAGGGCTTTTCTGCAGATATGTTAATTTCGTTCTTTTTATCTGCCACTGCCTTTTCCACAGCTTCAACATATTTATCAGGAATTATTTCATTTCCGTATACTTCATCCTGAATTACGTAGTAGGATTCACCTTCTGCAATTTTTGCATCCTGGGAAGGGGTTCTGTCAGTGGAAGTGTAAACTGATGAATTTTCAATTTCCTTCTTCAGAAGTTCCCTGTCAAAGGTTGCGGTATATGGAATATCGGGAAGTTCGTTATCCCCGAAAATCTGTACAGGCCATGCCCAGGGATCCTGGTTCCATCTTATATATGCATCATCGTAAGTCCTGTCGTATTTAACCGCTTCACCGCTGATAACAGAAGAATTGTTTCCTTCCTTTATTGTAAATTCAAGTGAATCGTTGGCATTCAGTGCATCCTTTAACTGTTCCCTGTTAAGGTTCCCGGCACTGACTGTACCGTACCTGGTATTGGGATACGTGTGTCCGCTGAAATAGTATACTCCTGTCCCGTAGATAAGTAAGAGAATTCCGGCCACAAGTCCTATGGCCGTGTATATTTTTTTCATCTTGTCCCCTTTTAAAATAGAATGGATAGTCGGCTGACGGCTGTAAGTATGTTCAGGGTAATAAGTTATTATTCTGACATACATATTAATTAAACTTTTATTTTTACGTAAGAATGGTGGAATCCAATAGCTTGCAGATTCCCCGTTTCTTTACGGCATTTTCTAAGTATACACTTTTAAAATTTAAATTTGAACATATTGGGAGGGCTTCACTGGATTTTATGGAAATTTATACTTTTATCATCACGTGTCTTTATACATTTACGGTATCTCATAAAAATACAGGTATATGATGACAATATGAAAATCATGTTTAAAATACTTCTGTGTTCATATGGATTTACCACGGGTCTTTAATTAAAAGCATAATTAAAAGGGGGTTTCCCCCCTTTAAGGATTGCTGTTTTAAATTATCTTGCAGCTCTTTCCTTGAGCCATTCGCTTCTTGAAATGAATGCTTCTGAAGTTGATTCACATCTCGGGCACTGTTCAGGTGCTTTTTCTCCTGCAACCACTGCCTGGCATGTCTTGCACTTCCACTGTTCGCCTGCATCCTTGAACTGAGTTTTACCTCTTTCATATTCCACAAATGCTTCTCTTACCGCCTGACATTCAGGACAGAATTTAGGAGCTTCAGGAGCTTCGTAGATGAATCCGCAGAAGAGACAAAGCCACTGCTTTTCGTTTTCTGAATTCCCTTCGTATTCACTGAAGTGTTCCCCGCCTACACCACAGACTACACATACTTCAGGAGCAGCATCACCGTGAGCAATATATCCGCAGATATCACATTTCCATTTTTTCATTATTTTACCCTCCATTTTTACCATGGTTATCTAAACCATTATATAACTATTTCCATGGACGTGTGAAGTTTTAAATAATTAAATGGAATTATTGTTAACACTGGTGTCGTTTTATAAAGAACTGATATAAATACCGCGGACATCTTCTTTATTCATCACCGCCGGGTCATTTTCAAACCTTCCTCCTGCGAGAGTATAAGTAAGATCAGTGAATTTATCTGCTTCTTCTTCCTTGAATCCCCAGTCAGAAATTGTTTTTCCTCCAAGACCGCATTCTTCTTTGAGTTTTTCAAGGGCTTTAATAAAGTCTTTTCCCGATGATGCATTTTCATCTCCCAGGGCTTTTGCTAGCATTATGTATTTATCTTCTGAATGTCCTTCATTTACAAAGAAGCTGTGCCATGCTCGGCTTATGAGAACAAGGCCTGCCCCGTGGGGGAGTTCAGGTTTCATCGCACTGAGGGAATGTTCAAAGGTGTGTTCAGATGTAGTCATCATGAAGAAACCGGCGAGGGAATTGGCAATGGCCATATAGTATCTCGCCTCCCTGTCACTTCC
>JBDHVQ010000098.1:0-7389 GCA_039809845.1 Clostridiaceae bacterium
AATTCTGCCCAGGTTATGTTCTGCGAAGTGTCGGCAGTTTTATAACCAAGGAGCGGAGCAAATGAAGCCATGTATGATAATAATTCACCGTTTCTGTCTTTTATAAGTATTCTTTTCATTATCATTTTCCTTATTATCATGGCAAGGAGAATGACAAGGAAAAGGAGCGGCAGAATAACAAGGAGTTTTGAAAGACTGCTGTTTTTAATATTCTCTTCTTTTTTTATTTCCTGCTGTACACTTTTGGGTTGTGGTTTCGTCTGCTGCTTTGGCTGTGTATCAGGTTTTGTCTGAGGCTTTGTGGTCTGTGTGTTTTTATCATTATCTTTATTCCGGCTGTTCTTTTCGTTTTCGTGGTCCCTTGGAGTGCCTGTAGCATCGTATATTGTCCATACTTCATTCTTTCCATCTGTCAGAACTTCAGTCCATGCATGGGCATCTTCGTTTTTTACGTATACTGTACCTTTTGAATCTTTTTCCTTCGGTACTTTATACCCTTCTGCATATCTTGCAGGTATTCCCGCAATCCTCGCCATTATGGTCATGGACGTTGCAAAGTGCACACAGTAGCCTTCTCTTTTTTCAAAGAGGAAGTTGTCGACAAAATCTTCATCTTCAGGAGTGTCGCCAGGTGTCAGTGTATAGGTATAGTTTTCTGAAAGATAGGATTTTATGGCTTCCATCTTTTCATGCTGGGTATTTAATCCCGCTGTTATTTCATTTACAAGATCCACTGTCCTTTCAGTCACACTTTCAGGGATTTCAAGAAACTGAGCTGTTTCATCTGAATAATCACTGTTCTGTGAAGCTCCGGCTTGCCTTCTCACATCATTCTCATCGTAGTATTTAACTTCATATGGAATTTCAGTGACTTCATCAAGGACAAATGTCTGGTCCTTAATAGAATAAAAGAGCTTAAGGTCCGGCCTTCTGTCTTCTATTATTACGGTTCCGGGATATGAGGGAACAAATATGGAGGATGTCCTTATTCCCTGAGGGACGATCCTCATCGTCCTTAAAGCAGCTCCCCTGTATTTTTTTGTAATATCGGATGATGCGCTGTTTTCAGTCCTGTAGATAAAATTGTTTTTAAGCCAGAGATTTCCCGTATACTGATACTTGGTGTTACCCCTTAAATATCCGGGTGCATCGCCTTCAACGGTCAGCATTACGTTTGAATCGAGTTTAATATCTCCCCCGAGTTTTGAAGAGGAGTCGTTGTATCCTGAATTTTTAAGTGAGAAGGCATTTAAAAACCTGTTTCCCGCCATGAATTCATCCTGCATGAGAAAGTCATTGGCCTTGACCCAGATGTTGTCGTAATATATTCCCTTGCTGAAACCCAGGACATTCACAGTGATAAACCCTATTATGAGGCCTATTGCTGCAGTCTGTATGAATCTTCCCCGGGTATCTATGTTCTTTTCCTTATACCTTGAAAAACTTATATCCCTAGAAAGAGCCCTCTCATGTGCGAGAAGTACTGCCCATAAAAATATGAAGGGGAGAAGTTTTGTCCCCGCTTTGGTAAGGTAGTCCACGGCCCAGAGGAAAAATATCAGGGCAAGGTCTGTGATGAGTATATTCCATGGATATATGTAGATACTTAAAACTGATATGAGTGTTAAAAATACACCCAGTGTCTGTATGAGGAGCTTAAAATCACTGAAAAAGAGTTCTTCTGAGTTTCCAAGCTTTGTGTTTATTGCGGTGATTTCCCTGCCGAGAAGTTCCGGTGAAAATCTGAATGTCATAAAAAGAGCTGCAGCTCCGGCAGCGATGAGAAGAAGATAAAGAGGCTTTTTCTCAGAGAATAAACCAGCAGCGCCGGTGCTTATTAATAGTACAGGAATTACAGCTGACAAAAGGGTAACCGCATAGCCCCTTAAATCCCCGCCTCTCACATCGTAGGAAGAGAGCATGAGGGAAGTAAGAAGAAAGGTATTTATAAGGGCCATGATAAGTTTAATTGAGTTGTTCTTCAGCCACGTCATAGCCATCCCCCCTTAGTTCTATAAACTGCAGACGGCTCTCCAGAAAGTCGTAACCTGATTTTTCCAGGTGGGGAGCCATTACTGTAACTTCATTATGCAGATTTTTGAGTCTTTCCACCGCCTTGAAGTCAGAAAGATCCGGTTTGGTTACAAATATGAGTGTACCCCTGTCGAGGAGGTCTTCACTTTCTTCCTCGCAGAAGTTTTTAAGTGACCAGGGACCTTCAGCCTTGATATCTGTAAGTTCTTCCTCCAGATCCTGGAATTTTTCCTCTGAATCTATAAAGAAATATTTCTTTTCAGGTCCTGTCAGCATGAATCCGTGACTCAGCCTCCTACCCGTAAGCCCGTGGGACAACGAGAGGGCATCTGTCACGAGTGTATTTTCATAAATACCCTTTTCGTCCATGGCAAGGACAGAACCGTGCATGTTTAAGACAATCATGATGTCCCTGTCTTCCATGGATTCCCCCTGTTTTACCATAAGGTCACCGGTTTTTGCACTTACCTTCCAGTTAATTCTCCTTAAAGAATCGCCCGGCCTGTACTTTCTGTGCTCACGGGTAATGTAGGAATTTTCCCTTGAAAATGTCCGGTAGTATTCACCCTCACCCATTGTCTGATAGATTAAGTTTTCTTCCCTCTCCCTCGTGATTTTGGGATAAACCCTTATCATCGAAGGTTCGAGGGATTTTGTTACGGTAATAATATTCAAAGTATCTGATATTTCAGTATTTATGACACCCACGTCGACAGTTCCCCTGACTATGGGTGTAAAGCCGTAACTCAGTGTATTCTTAGATCTTCCCTTTATACTGACTACCCTTTTTTCCCCGGTTTTAAGGACGTGGGTCACGACATGGGGAGCAAGAAATAATCCCCTGTTGACCGCTTCAACCGTAAGGGAAGCATCATCGCCCACTTCGATCCTTCCTTCGTTTTCAAGAAGACTTACTTTTATGAGAGCTGTATTCATGATGCTCTGAAGGACAGCTGCTATGAGAAGGAGTACGGCGGTGATGAGAAGTGCCCTGCCTGTATAACCCCCCACTATCCAGTAAAGGGCTGCGGCAAGGATAAGTCCTGCCACGAACCTCTTGTCTGTTTTCATGGTGGGACTACCTCGGTGCCCTTACAAAGCCGAGTATTTCTATAATGACATCTTCTTCAGTAAGTCCCCTGCCCCTTGCTGCGTTTGAAAGTTTTACCCTGTGGGGGAAGCAAAGGGGTACGTTATTAATGACATCGTCTGGAATCACATAGTCCCTGCCGTCGATCAGAGCTTCGGCCTGCGAAAGCCTCATGAGAGCCATGGAACCCCTCGGCGAAACTCCTGAAATCAGCATGGAAGTCTTTCTCGTTTCACCTGACAGCCTTACTATATAATCTGCTATTATATCGCTGACCCTTACGGCCCTTACATCTTCCATGAGGTCGAGAAGGTCGCCCTGACTTATTACGGGCTTTAATTCATCGAGGGGGTTTATTACCCTGTAGTTTTTAAGGATATTCATTTCATCTTCCCTCTGGGGATAACCCACGGACATCTTCATCATGAAACGGTCGAGCTGCGCTTCAGGAAGATTGAAAGTTCCCTCATATTCAATGGGGTTCTGTGTCGCCATTACTATGAATGGTTTTCTAAGTTTATAGGAATATGACCCTTCAGAAACCTGGGATTCCTCCATTACTTCAAGAAGAGCCGACTGGGTCTTGGGCGATGTCCTGTTTATTTCATCGGCAAGTACGATATTTGCAAATACAGGGCCCTTTCTGAATTCAAAATTCATGTCCCTCTGGTTATAGATTGAAACCCCTGTAATGTCAGAAGGAAGAAGGTCAGGGGTGAACTGTATCCTTGAAAAGGTTAAATCCATGGTCTTTGCCATCGCCTTTACAATGGTGGTCTTTCCAAGACCCGGAAGGTCTTCGATGAGAATATGCCCTCCGCCTATTATCCCCTTTAAAAGGCTCGTAATCTCACGGTCCTTGCCAATGACTACGGACCTTACATTTGTGATTATTCTTTCTGCTGTAGTGTTATTCATACTTTCTCCAATTTCTGTCAGTATTTTGGTTCGCGTAAATATTCATAAAAATCAGTTTCAGGTTCTTTCATTTTAAAGCATCCGTTCAGATTAGGTCCCTGTAAGGAATGCTCTGGAATAAAAAGACTCCTGATATCTCTGTCCTGATTTATCCTTTATACTCTCTTCCATGAATTTTCCGGATGATGCATTTAATATTTTTTTGAGGTTCTTTTTTCATGGACCATCTTACATTATAAACCATATCGAAACTTCATCAAATTTTACCCCTGCCGTATAAAGATAGTATATAATTAAATCTGTCCGTAAGTTAAAAAGACTTAAACTACTACATAAAGGAAGGTACAATCATGAATACAATGACAAAGACCCTTGAAGAACTGGTTAATATACCAAGTCCTACCGGCTATTCTGTTGAAATAGTCAGATATCTTGAGGATTTCCTCAAAAAGGAAAATATCAGATACTACCTTACAAACAAGGGAGCAGTAATAGCAGAAATACCAGGAGAAACTGAAGAATCGATCCTTTTTTCAGCCCATGTGGACACACTGGGCGCAGTGGTAAAGGAAATCAAATCCAACGGAAGATTAAAGCTTTCCCTCATGGGCGGATACACATGGGCTACACTCGATGCTGAAAACTGTGTACTTAGAACACGTAAAAACGACAGATACACAGGAACAGTTCAGTCCACAAAACCATCCGTACATATCGACGGACCACAGGCTCACAGTATCGAGAGAAACCAGGACAACACAGAAATGATACTCGACGAAAAGATCTTCACAAGAGAAGAAGCTGAAAACTTAGGTATAATGGTGGGAGACTTCATCTTCGTTGAACCGAGGTTTACATACACTGAAAAAGGATTCATAAAATCAAGATATTTAGATGACAAGGCTTCCGTTGCAATTCTTCTTGAAGCAATGAAAAGACTCAATAAGGAAAAGCAGAAGAACAAGCTCTACTTCTTCATTTCAACATATGAAGAAATAGGACACGGTGCAGCTTCAGCAATTCCGGAAGGCGTAAAGGAATTTATAGCAGTCGATATGGGAGCCCCCGGAAACGGACAGGCATCTTCTGAATACAAGGTAAATATCTGTGCAAAGGATTCTTCAGGACCATACGACCTTGAAATCAAGGACAGAATGATAGACCTCTGCGAAGAAAACAATATCCCCTACACAGTTGACATCTATAACTACTACGGATCAGATGCATCGGCAGCGTTGAGGGCCGGCTACGACTTAAGGACAGGACTTATAGGAGCAGGTGTTTTTGCATCCCATGGCTATGAAAGAACCCATGAGGAATCAATGGAAGCCACTTTAAACTTAGTCCTCGCCTATGCAAAGAGGGGAATGTAAAAGACAAATATCGTAGGACATGAAATAATACATAATTAAAATGACCGGGAGATTCCACCAAGGAGTCTTCCGGTCATTTTTATTGATTTTTTTTAATTATCTAATATCTTTGATATCTTTAATACTGGCATTTTTTAAGTTAATCTTCTTCACTGTTCTTATTCCGGCTTCCCATTGCAACCCCCACGGCAACACCCAGTGCAATGCCGAAAGCCAGGTTTTTAATGATTACTCCGAAAATAATCCCGAAAACTATTCCCCATATAAGATAGGTTTCATCTGCTTATTCAAAACGCCCCTCCGCTTAAAACTTTTTTTACGATAAAAATAATATAACCGGAAATTATTTAATGAGGATTTAAAGAAAATGAAAGGAAGATAAATTTATGCTTATTTTTATATAGCCTTATTCTTAAGTTCCCTTTTGGCGATCATCGGAAGGATAACCCCCAAGAGGATGAGAACTATAGGCACCACAATATTGAGGGTCATCATGAATGGGTCATCGGAAATCATTCCCATGATGCAGGCAACAGCTGTAAAGAGGAAACACCATCCGGCAGCTATATATCCCATGGTCTTTGATTTTGTGAATTTATATGCTGATGTGAACCGGCTTCCGGCTCTTTTGAGCATGAAATACGCAAAGAAAACCCAGAGGTATCTTAAAGGCATTACAACGGCATTTATCTTTACAAGGAATCTTACGAGTGTATCGACATCCTTTATTCCTATGGCAGGAATTATTATAAGGATTGATATTATGACAGCTATCAGTTTATGACCGTTGGTGTACGCACCGTATTTGTTCTTCACTTTAAGTGAACTCGGTATATATCTTTCATCTGAACTTTCGATAAGAATTCTTAAAGGCGCATCTATTGAAAGTACCATGACTGAAATCTGTCCTAAAAATTCAGCGAGGGCATAGATCATCATGAAGAGGTTTCCCACCCCGTAGTGCTTCCCGAGGGTCTGGAATGCGTAGTATGTTCCGTTTGTCATAAGGTCCTTGGGTATATTGTTGGGATCGTAGATCATCGCAAGGGCGATTGTACCTAAAATTGCAGTTATGGCTACCATTATGACAAGAGCTATCATACCTTTGGGGAAATCCTTTGAAGGATTTTTCATCTTGTTTACGTAGGGGGATATCTTTTCACATCCTCCCACGGCAAATACAAGTATGGAAAGATTCATTAAAAACTTCGTGTCAAACGCAGGCATCATGGTTTCTGCATTGAGTACTATCTGGTTTGTCTTTGCACCTGTTATTGCCGGAGCTGCAAGGGCAAGTACTATGAAAAGAAGAGACATGACAAACATTGAACTACCGGCAACTGAAGAAATCTTTTTTACAAAATTGACTCCCCTTGAAGCAAGGTAGAGTACTATGAAGAATATTATGAGGGATGCTGCCTGAAGAATCATGACATTGGCAGAACTCATTCTCTTGTCTCCGAAAATGAACCAGGAGAGTGCAATCATAACTCTTGAGGGCTTCTGTGATATGTAGGGCATGTGGACAACCCAGTATGTCCATCCCGCATAGTAAGCGATGAGAGGTCCGGCCGTTGCATTGACCCATGACGATACACCGCCTCCTTCTTCCTTGAAGGCAGATCCCATTTCACCCACCATCAGTGAATATGGAATAAAGTATATGACGAAAATAATAATCCAGGAAACAATGGCCTTTAATCCGTCGTACTCAGAAAAACCATTGACCACGTTCCCAAAGCCCCATACGGTTGAAAATGCCATGAGGGCAAGGGTGTACCAGAGAATATTCTTCTCTTCGAGTGTCCTTTTCTTCTCCATGATAATCTCCTTAAAATATGATAATTATAACAATGAATATAATATCACATTTACCGCAACTGAAGTCAATATATTCCTCCAGGTACTGAATTATAACGTCTCCGGGAGATTGCCTGTTTATCAGCCATTACCACACTCCATTCAAAATTATAT
>JBDHVQ010000099.1:0-7354 GCA_039809845.1 Clostridiaceae bacterium
TTGATGAAGAGCTTGTTTCCTATTATTTTATAGGTTTCCATCTGACCTGGGTAGAATATTATTTCCACATCGCTGTCAGTTTTAAGATCACCCTTTAAATCATCGACATTGAGAGTCTTTATGGGCTTCAGCATCATCTGTGTCATGTCAGGGTCTTCTAACATCCACATATTGTAGTTCCAGAATCTGGATTCTTTTTTTGTGGGTGAATTGAGTTTTTCACGGTTACTTATGGAGCTTAAGACCTTCCTTACTGATATAGCATTGAATTCATCATCGTATGATGATTTCATTTCTTCCTTGTTGGCAAGGTCATCGAGGAAAGTATCGGATATTTTTTCCCTGTCCTTTATGGATGCCCATATAAAGAGCATTGTTTCAAGTGCTGATGTGTTGACTGTGATGTTTTTCATTATATATTTACCTCCGCATTTATCACTACAGGTTATATTATACTCTTTAAGCCTCTTACTTTCACTTAAACATGAGAATATTAAACTTCCAGTTAACCTACCCCTATCCTGCCAATTACCGTACCAGTTTATCTTCAGATTTACAGGATTTAAATTTCAAGGGAAATCAGATTATATATCCCCCGTCAGCTGTTATTATCTGACCATTGATATACTGGCTTTCCGGTGAGAGGAGAAACCATGCAAGATTTGCAATGTCTGATGCCGTTCCCATTCTGTGGGAAGCGAGGTAACAGACCATCTCTTCTTTTTCTTCGGGTGACAGACCTGAATTCATTTCAGTATCTATAAGACCCGGTGCAATGGAATTTACCCTTATTCCCGATGGTGCCATTTCCCTTGCAAGGGATTTGGTGAATGCATTTATTCCAGCCTTGGTCATGGAATAAACAACCTCATTGGAAGCACCTTTTTCAGACCATATACTCGAAATATTGAGTATGGTTCCCCTTGTTTTAAGAAGATACGGCATCATGTGCCTTGTCATATTGAATGCACTTTTAAGATTGACATCCATTACTCTGTCATACTGATTTTCATCCATATCCATAAGTAATCCGTGATGGCTTATTCCAGCATTATTTATAAGCATGTCGACCCTGCCGCATCTTTTTACAGTATCTTCAGTGAGTTCCTGTGCTTTTTTATAATCCGATACATCTCCTTTGAAAAGATGCCCGTTTCCGCCGTTTTTTCTTATTTCAGACAGGGTTTCCTCTGCATCCTGAACTCTCGAAAGGTAATTTACTACGATATACACTCCTTCCGATGCAAGTTTTACTGATATTGCCCTACCTATCCCCCGGGATCCTCCTGTAACTACTGCTGTTCCTCTCATATATTAATTCTCCGGTATATTTATTATTAATGAATTTCTGTTATCTGTTATTTTATAAAATAAAAAACTGCATGAAGCATTCTCCACGCAGTATATATTACTTTAAATATCATCATCATTCTACAGTTACTTTCTGAGTCCTTCCTCTCCCGAAGGATTTCTTGGTGAGTCTTACTATTTCCTTTATAGTTTCGGGCAGTGTATAATTCGCACGGTAAATGAAATAGAAATTTCTTACTGCATCGACTTCATTTATTTTAAAGGACAGCAGTTCTCCCCTTTTAACTTCTTCGTCAACGGAAATTCCTGACATGATGGAAATGCCGAAGCCTTCTGATACCAGTTTTTTTATGGTTTCCGAATCATTGACAGAGGCTTTGATATTAAGTGAGTTTTTATCCTTTCCTATTCCTTCAAGCATTGAAAATGCTTCCTTTCGGGTTCCGGAACCGGATTCTCTTAAAATCAGGGGTTCACTCAAAAGTTCAGTTGTCGGAGCTCCTGATTCTTTAAGGGCTCTGAAATGCTCATTGTTCGGTGTTACTATAACGAGGCTGTCAGTCATTATTTTTTCGTATTTAAGATCCTTTGAAGGATTCATGAATCCCACTATACCGATATTCATTGCACCGTTCAATACACCTTCTATTGTGGATTCACTGTCTCCCACGAGTATATTGAGTTCGCTTATTTCATCCTTGATTTCAGGTATGGAGAGAATTTTCGGGAGGATGAAATTTGAGGGTACAGAAGAACAACCCATGGTCACCGACTTATTTTCCTTCAGGCTGAAGCTCTCTTCGATGCTGTCCACAATCCTTGAAATAGACTTGGCATATTTATAAAATTCGAGACCATCCCTTGTAATGGACAGTTTCTTGGTCGTTCTCTGAATAAGCCTGATATTGAGTTCAGCTTCAAGCTGACTTATGTGTGTACTGATTGTAGGCTGTGTAAGGTAGAGTTTTTTTGCAGCTTCTGAGAAACTCATCCATTCCACAACTGCAATAAATGTTTGCATGTGTTTGAAGTTCATTTACGTCACCTGATTTTATTATTTTTTATCTCATTTTCAGATATAATCATAACATAAGCCGGAGATGTTTTCACAGATTTATATGTTTTTAAATAAAAGAATGAATATTTATAACATTCAGATAATATAGAATATTCAGTTTAAAACAATATGACTTTTCCACAGATACATCATACCCCGATATCCTTCTTTCCAAATATTTTTACATATTCCTTATTAAAGTACGAAAGACGATTATTCAGTACTTCTGCATGGTATTTTTCTGAATCACTATGTTAAAATCACTGAAAATAAAACACCGGGAAGCCAAGAGAAATAACCAGGTTCCCGGTGAAGTTTATTATATTATTTTTTTGTTTTACTGCTGGTGTATTCTGTGAGAGGGATCATTCTTTATGATATCTGCGAGAGCTGCCACTGATCCTAAGGAAGACATTCCTTCTGCAGGGAGTATGAGCTTGTTTGCAGGTGATTTTGCAAGTTCCTTAAGCGCTTCAACCTGTTTTAATGCTATAACCCTGGCATCGGTTCCGGATTCAATTATCGCCTGGTTTACCTTTCTTACAGCTTCTGCATCTGCTATGGCGATAAGTTCGATAGCCTTTGATTTACCTTCGGCTTCAAGAAGCTGTGATTCCCTTAAACCTTCCGCTCTTCTGATGTTTGCTTCCTTTTCAGCTTCAGCACGGAGGATATTGGACTGCTTTTCACCCTCTGCCCTTGCGATGGCTGAGTTTCTGTCACCTTCTGCAATAAGGATGTTTGCTCTTTTTTCTCTTTCAGCCTTCATCTGTTTTTCCATGGCATTCTGGATTTCTTCAGGAGGCACTATGTTTTTGATTTCTACGGAAAGAATCTTTATTCCGTATGCATCGGTTATCTGGTCAACTATATCGAGAAGCTTTGAATTTATCTGATCTCTTCCTGCAAGTACTTCATCGAGTGTCATATCACCTATTATATTTCTCATGTTGGTAATTGTGGAATACATAATACCTGAGACGTAGTTTTCTATGTTGTAGACTGCATCCCTTGCGTTTAAAACCTTGTAGAATATTACATTGTCGACGGATATTTTTACGTTGTCCTTTGTGATAACATTCTGAGGTTCAATATCGAGGATCTGCTGTTTGAGTGATATCTTTCTTCTTACAAAGTCGAGGAAAGGAAGGAAGAAATGTACACCTGGTTCATATACTCTGTAAAACTGTCCCATTCTTTCCACAACATAAACATACCCTGTATTTACCACTTTTACAGTGGAGAGGATAATAAGGAGGAAAAGTACCGCAAGGATAATCAATACGATTTGGTTCATGCTTAAAAGCTCCTTTTGAAAAATATTTTATTCTGATTCCATTATAACCTTTTAAACGGCAGTGTTACAGTTTAAACAATTAATTCCCTGTGTTCTTCAACCGGTCCGACATAGAGCATATTGTGCTTAACACCCATAATTCTGAATGTCTCGCCTGTTTTTATTTTCCTGCCTTCATTTTTAAGTGTCCAGTAAATACCATTGATTCTGTACTGTGTTTCTTCACCGATATCCTTGACTGCGATGTGTTCTGTTCCGATAACAGTCCTCATGTAGGATGGCTGTTCAGGAATCCTTCCTGTGAAAAACCTTTTGCTCACATAGGAACCAATGGCGAAAAATATTGCCCCTACTATGCAGGCTGTAATTATCTGTATTCCCGGCGATGCATTCATTGAATCGGTTACGATGGCTGCAAGAAAGCCGATCGCCATCCACGAGTAGAGAATGTTGCTCGTGGCAAAATCAAGGACTACCACAAGAGCCGTAAGGATGAACCATAAAAGTGTCACCTGTAAGTCTCCCCCTTTATAATATATTTATATTTATAAGCATATTAATTCACCAAAATTAAGGAGCCATTAAGTTTATCAGAATGGATTTAAAAGGATGTAATAAAACGACAGCAATATGAAATATGTTTTTATGACCTGAAAATGCAAAAAAGCACCAGGATTTTTTTCAGTGTAAAACGGAAAAGTCCTGGTGCACAGTTTTTGACAGCCTGAGTAATTATTTTTACTCATATTTTAACTCTTAATCTTATTTTTGGTTCTTAGATATTTCCTATATCCCTTCTGAAGTAGGTCTTCTGGGGTCCGTATTTTTCAAGGTAGGCAATTATTTTATCCTGTATTTCCTTCTTGTCTTTTCCTTTTGCTGAAACCCCTACAATTCTTCCGCCTGATGATACGAGTTTTCCGTCGTCTTCTGAAACACCTGCATAGAAAATCTTGATACCTTCTTCATCGGGAAGTTCCATTTCTATTCCCTTGACCGGGGACTCAGGATAACCTTCGCCTGAGAGGATAAAACAGAGTGACATGTTTTCATTGAAATCTGCGGGAACTATATCTTCAGAGTATTTCTTTCCTTCCTGCTTTTTACCCGGTGATTTTTCCGCATTGTACATAAGACTTAGAAGATCCTCTTCCATTCTCATTGTGAGTGCCTGTATCTCAGGATCTCCGAATCTCAGGTTGTATTCGAGAAGTTTGACTCCCTCATCTGTTATCATAAGGCCGAAGAAGATACATGCTGAAGACATGAATCCTTCTTCCCTCAGCCCTTTAAGTGTGGGATAGAGAATATTTTCTTCAAAGTCTTCCCTAACTCCTTCTGTGTAGTAAGGAGATGGTGAAATGGTGCCCATGCCGCCGGTGTTTGGTCCTGTTTCCCCTTCCCCGATCTTCTTATGGTCCATAACTGAAGAAAGTGAAGTGACATTGTAGCCATCGAATATAGTCAGTACAGAAGTTTCCCTGCCTTCAAGGAATTCTTCAATTACTATTGTATTTCCTGCATCCTTGAATTTTTTATCAACCATCAGTTCTTTCAAAGCTTCAAGGGCTTCATCTTTGTCAGCAGGTATAATGACTCCCTTTCCCTGGGCAAGTCCCGATGCCTTGATTACAACCTTCCTATCGGTTTTTTCAATATATTCAGCTGCTTCTTCAAAAACTGAGAAAGTTTCATAGGCTGCTGTCCTGACATTGTATTTTTTCATGAATTCCTTGGCAAAAGCCTTGGATCCTTCAAGATTGGCAAGGGATCTTCCCGGGCCGAAAACACTTATGCCTGCCCTTCTCAAGTCATCTGCAGTCCCCTTCATGAGAAGATCTTCAGGTCCAATTACAACAAGGTCAATGTCATTCTGCCTTGAAAAATTAATTATTTCATCACTGTCTTTAAGTTCCACGCACTCACAGTCGCCGGATCTTTCCATTCCGGGATTTCCAGGGGATACGTATACTTTTCCGCAAAGAGGAGAAGAAGCAATTTTCCATGCAAGGGCATGTTCCCTGCCTCCTGATCCCAATATCAGAACTTTCACCTTAAGATACCTCCTAATGTCTGAAATGCCTCATGCCTGTCATCACCATGGACATTTTAAATTCATCGCATTTTTCAACTGACAGATTGTCGTTTAAAGACCCGCCGGGCTGTATTATAGCTTTTATTCCCTTTTCATGGGCCGCCTCCACGACGTCCGGGAAGGGGAAGAAGGCATCGGATGCGAGGACACACCTGTCGTCTGCATTTTTAAGGGCATATACCGCCGCATCGATCCTGTTCACAAAGCCTCCGCCGATACCGACGGTTGCACGGTCTTTTGAAACAACAATGGCATTTGATTTTACGTGTTTTACTGCTTTAAAGGCAAATTCAAGTTCACCCATTTCTTCTTCGGTTGGTTTTCTTACTGTCACAGTTTCAAGTTTTTCAGTAAGACCAAGGTCCTTTTCCTGAATGAGGATTCCTCCGCCTGAAGAAATTACAGAGAGCGACCTGTCTGCCTTTTCGTTCATCTTTATTATAATAAGATTCTTCTTCTTTTTTAAGATATCAAGGGCTTTTTCTGTATAGGAGGGAGCGATTACACAGTGGAGCATTATCTTTGTCATTTCCTCCGCTGTTTTTTCATCCAGTTCCCTGTTTACTGCGGTTATTCCGCCGAAGATACTAAGTGGATCGCAGTTATAGCACTTGACATAGGCTTCTTCAGCATCCTTTCCAAGGGCTATGCCGCAGGGGGTATTGTGCTTTACAGCTGCTGCGCAGGGTTCATCAAAATCACAGACAATGGTCCATGCTGATTCTATATCCTTGTAGTTGATATACCCCGGATCCTTACCCCATAATTTTTCAAAGGTAGTCATAAAACCTGACACACCTTCCTGGGTATAGAAGGCACCCTTCTGATGGGGATTTTCGCCGTATCTCAGATCAGTCGATTTTTTTAATTTCAGGGTCAGTGTATCACCTGAAAGTGAATCTGATGAAAGATCATCTCCTGGAATTTCCTTTCCCAGAAGATAATCTGAAATCTCTTTGTCGTATTCCGATGTCAGCTTAAATACTTCGCCTGCAAGTTTTTTTCTGTATTCTTCATCAACCCTGTCTTCACTTAATCTTAAGATGAATTCATCGTACTGTGAAGGATCTGATAAGACTGTTACAGACCTGAAGTTTTTGGCTGCAGAACGGAGCATTGAAGGTCCCCCGATATCTATTAGTTCCACCATATCCTCAAAGGGAAGATTTTCACTTAATTTATCAAGGAAGGGATATAGATTTACTGCCACCAGATCAATGGTATCTATCCCGTGTTCCTTAAGGGTATCCATATGGTCCTTAAGATCGCGCCTTGCAAGGAGACCTCCGTGGATTTTAGGATGGAGAGTCTTCACTCTTCCACCGAGCATTTCAGGAAATCCTGTAACATCTTCTACTTCCCTGACTTCAATGACCCGGTTTTTCAAAAATTCATAAGTGCCGCCGGAAGATATTATGCTGTAGCCTTTTTTAACAAGTGCTTCAGCCAGTTTATCCGCCCCGTCTTTTTTATATACAGAAATAAGTGCATTCATTTAAATATTCTCCTTTTTTGTGAGAAGTTTTACCAGCCCTTCCGGAAGAGCTCTGTGTTCAAATGGCAGTATCCTGTCCCTTAAGATTTCCGGAGTATC
>JBDHVQ010000100.1:0-7345 GCA_039809845.1 Clostridiaceae bacterium
AAAAGCAATAGGGAGCATGAATGAGGATGTAATTGGTGAATGATTGTAACCAATTTGACATTTAAGGAAAAAATATGATAAAAATGGTTGTAATATCAGAGCATGAAATAAATACCAGCCATTTGTGACCGGTTAGGAATAAACTTACACCGGGAAAGAAAAAATGATGAATATTGACCTGTTGCCTTTAATACTCCTAGCCATAATAAATATAGTTACCTTTTTCTATTACTCGAGGGATAAAAAACTCGCCGTCAGAGGGAAGAGGAGAATAAGAGAGAAGAATCTCCTTACAGCAGCCTTTATAGGCGGAGCCTTCGGAGCACACGCAGCAATGTCTGTCATGAGACATAAAACAAAGCATACAAATTTCGTTGTCCTTATACCCATGGCTGAACTTTTCTGGATGATTATTGTATTCGTATATATTAAAGCCGTAATACTGCGCATATGACCATGAATAAAAAATGTTTTACTGTAAAACCAATTATTTTTTTGTATAATGGTTAAGGTACAGACAAGGCTTGCGATCCACTACAAGGGATTAATATCAAGCTTTACCACAAGGAGGCCTATTCTTGAACAACAATACAAAAAAGATGGCAGTCAGCATAGTGATAATAGTAATACTTCTGGCAGCCCTGCTCCTCGTTATAAAACTTCCGTCGGGGCAGCCCAAAATGACTCCGGAAGCAACATTTGAATTTACCAATGCAACAAGGTCATCAAATTCAGAGGACATCAAAACAGACAAAGATACCATTAAAAAAGCAGCTGCTGATACTAAGAATATGACAGCACAGAACAACACCTATACAATTCCGACCTACACGAAGAAGAATGGGGTAGTCACATCTGCGGCGACAACAGCAGCACCAGAAACATCCCCTGCAACTTCTCAAGCAGATACTATGACAATTACAACAGTATCGATGGAAACAGGTGCAGCAGTTACATCCCCGAAACCTGTGGCGAAAAAAGAAATTTCAGAGACGGTACTTGGAGAGTTGATAAGATTTATGGACGGAGGAATGGAAAAACTCCTGACTTTCATCAAAGATTCAAAGAACAATGAAATCAGGGAAGAATTCATTACTGAAGCCATAGACTATTCAGTTGAAACCTACACTGATTCAAACCTTCCCCAGGGACAGGAAAGAGTTGACCAGGAAGGAAGTTACGGAGAAAAGGTAACTTTATACAGAATTACCTATTCCAAAGGAAAAGAAATTTCAAGGGTGCTTATTTCATCACAGATAACAAGGGATCCTGTAAACAGGATTGTTGCAGTAGGTGGAAAACAGGTTACTGAAGCTCCGACAACAACAGTTACTGAACCTGATCCTACAACAATTGAGGAAGACAGTTCCTCAACTAAGAGTGAAGGAACAGATCAAACCACTCTGCCCACCGAACCAGAACCTGACACTTCACCTGACAATAATTAAAAACCAATTGATAAAATTGAATATCCATTTAAAAGAGGACTCCATTACTTGAAGTCCTCTTTTTTAATTTTTCCTGATGCCCCCCAGGTCTATGCCATGGAATTTATGGCAGAAAAAAATTCTGTAATTTACGGAATATTTTCTGCTCTTTCAGATTTCCCATTGTATTTATTTACGTAACTATAAAATACTGGGGGGACTCATATGATTCCATATACCATGAAGGACAGCTGCTGTTATCTTAAGGTAAACATCGTTTTTGAGGACGGACATGAAATATCGGTAAGGGATTTCGGAAATCCAGACTGTTTTGAAAAGTCGCCTGAACTTCTCGGAAAAATCAGTTCAGGGAATCTGGGTATCATCGAACTTTCAACAATTCTACAGGGAAAAGAATGTCTCGGACTATTCATTGAACTGATGTTTTCAGGACACTCTGTTGAGGAAATTGAAAGTATTGAATGGAAACTTCTTGTCATCAAGGAAAACGATGATGAATTCAGCTTGAATTCAAGGCTATTGACTTCCCCACACCAGGAAAGAATCGTATCCATTCTCTGCAGCTGTATGGGAGAGAGTGAAAAGATACATGAAATTACACTTCTTCTTGAGGATCTCTTCCCCAGGGAATCTGAATTGGGTCTTGATTTAAGAGGATATACTCTGGATGCAGTCATGAGGGAATCGAAAATGGTTATACTGCCGGAGTTTTATACCGTTGAATATTTATATTCTCTGAACATGAATGAAATGACAGAAGATTACTGTATAAAGATAAATGACGGAAGATAGGCAAAGCACAGGAGCCAGGAAAATTGATTTCCCTGGCTCCTGTGCTTTTTATTAAAGATATTTTAATGCCTTATGGATATTCGTATTTTTTATTCCGACATTTTTATGTATTTAGACATTTTTCATTCTGACTTTCTTTATTTCAGTAATTATTACTTTCAGTTACTGTTGGCTGAGTTGGATGATGTCAATTGCTGATGTGGTTATTTTTCCTTTTCCTTCTCTTTTTCCCTTTCCTGTTCTTCTCTTTCCTGCTCAACCATCAGCTGTTCTTCAGTGATTTCTTCCTTTTTCTTCTCATCTTCCGAAAGGTCTTTTTTAAGCTTTAAGGCGACAAGTCCGCTCCTTATATTTTCCTTCTCACTGATCTTTGAATGGACATCGATTTTTAAAAGCTTGAAGAGTGTGGCAAAAGTCGGAACAGCGAGAAGTGCTCCTACAACACCGAAGAGTCCCCCACCCAGGAGAACGGCTGTAAGTACCCAGAGTGCCGGCATTCCAACTGAATCCCCCACTATACGGGGATAAATGAAGTTACCGTCTATCTGCTGCAGTACGACTATGAAAAGTATAAAGAACATGGCTTTTACAGGGTCCACTGTAAGAATTATGAGATATCCTATGATACCACCAAGATAAGCTCCGAGTATGGGAACAAAGGTTGTAAGTCCTGTGATTGACCCTATCATGAGGGCAAAGGGGAATCTTAAAATAAACATGGCTATTATGGCTATTATTCCTATCACCACAGCTTCAGTCATCTGCCCGGTTATATATCCTGAGAATGTGGAATTGGCAACCTGCAGTACCCTTGCGAACCTTTCCCTTCTCACCGCTGAAAAATAAGCCTTTGCGACATTCTGAAACTGAAGTATGAGCTTTTCCTTGGAAAGGAGCATGTAGATTGCAAACATCAGTCCGAAAATTATATTGAAAATACTTCCGAGGGCTGTCATTGTGACACTGAATACTCCCCCTACAAGATTTCCTGAGTTATCCATTATTCTTTTGATGACTTCATTGGCATTCTGGTTCATATTGCCCCACCATGATGCAAGGAATGGCTGCTGCTGTATTCTTTTACCGACACCTTCCACCATATTCTGATAAATGTCCGGGAATCTGTCGATTATAAGTCCTGTGGCATTGCTCACCTGGGGGATGACGAGTATTATTACCCCTATTATTATTCCAAGGATGATAATAAGAGAGAGAATCAGGGATACTATTCTTCTCGATTTTAAAACCCAGCTGCTTTTATTTCCCGGGAAATATCTCTTTTCAATCTGCACCATGGGAATATTTATGATGTAGGCCAGGAAAATACCGATGAGAAGAGGTGTGATTACAGAAAATACCCTTCCCACAAAAGTTGTTATGACGCTGAAATTAAGCACGATAAGTGCCACTGCACCTGCAAGTATGACAAGCTGTGCCATCTGCACATATCTCTGTAAATTTAATCTTTCCAGGAATTTTCTTTCATTTCTTTCTGATCTGTCCCTCGTGTCCATATAGTCCTCTTTTCATGTCTTGTAATGGAATTATTATAGCCTATCGGAACTCGTACAGAATCTTCAGATTGAAAAATTCAGTAAAAATTAAAACGGACTCCTTTGCAGAGTCCGCTTTGTAATTCAATTATTCCTGTAGCTTGTTTTCCTGTATTTCGTTTTTCGTGATCCAGTCGTTTAAGCAGAGGGCTGCCTTTGCACCCATTCCTGCAGCTATTGTTATCTGCTTGTAAGGTTCTTCAGTTACATCTCCTGCTGCAAACAGGCCGTCGCAGGAAGTCATGAGGTTATCATCTGTTATGACTTCGCCAGATGGGGAGAACTCCACAAGGCCTTTTATGGGTGAAGTATTGGGAATATGTCCGATTTCAACGAATACTCCTGATACTTCTATCTTCTTTTCTTCCCCGGTTGTACAGTTTACGGCAGTTATACTGTCAACTCCCATGGTGCCGTGAATTTCTGCAATCTGCCACCCCAAAAGAATTTCCACATTGGGTGTGTTATACAGTGCATCCATTATTATTCTGTCGGCACGGAATGTGGATCTGTGTATAAGTGTCACTTTGGGACAGATCCTCGATAAGTCAATGGCAGCTTCCACAGCTGAATTTCCGCCTCCCACCACAGTGACTTCCTTGTTTCTGTAAAGGGGTCCGTCACAGGTTGCGCAGTAGGTCACCCCTCTTCCGTAGAATGTGTCTTCTCCCGGAACACCGAGTTTTCTTGAGGAAGATCCCGCAGCATAGACTATACTTTTTGCCTTGTAGACCTTCTCGTCTTCACATGAAATATGAAAGATTCCGTCCTTTTTTTCAATAGAAGTTACTCCGTAGTATTCCGTCTTTGGGATACCCAGGGAAAATACGTGTTTATAGAATTCATCCGCAAGTCCCTGACCTGTAATATCTTCAAATCCCAGGTAGTTTTCCACGGAACCCGTATCTGAAACCTGTCCGCCTTTCTGTCTTCCCATTACAGCAACATCTATCCCCTTCCTCTTAAGGTAGAGGGCGGCATTCAAACCTGCAGGTCCCATGCCTATTACAGCGGATGTATAAACCTTCCCGCTGTCCATCATTATGTCCATTTCCATCCTGATTCCACCGCCAGATTCAATTTTATTCAATTCAATTGTACTACAGGCCCAGCTCCTTCTCAAATTCACCAAGAAGTTCCCCGAATGTCTTTAAGGTGTCTTCAAGCGGCTTTGGTGTCGTCATGTCAACTCCCGCGTCCTTTAATACATCCACGGGATATTTTGAAGATCCGGCTTTTAAGAATCTTTCTATATATCTTTTCGCAGCTTCTTCACCTTCGTTTAAAATCATCCTTGCAAAGGAAGATGCCGCTGCATATCCTGTCGCATACTGATAAACGTAGAAGTCAGTATAGAAATGGGGGATTCTCGACCATTCCCACTTGATTTCATCATCGGGAACTATTCCCTCGCCGAAGTATCTTCTGTTTAATTCAAGGTAGATATCGCAGTATTCCTTTGAAGTCATGGGCTTTCCCTCAGATAGGGCATTGTGTGTGATGTTTTCAAATTCCGCGAACATCAGCTGCCTGTATACTGTTGTCCTTATCTTTTCAAGTTCCTGGCTTATGAGGTAAAGTTTTAATTTTTTATCTTCAGTATTTTCTATAAGGTGATGTATAAGGAGCTGCTCGTTGCATGTGGATGCAACTTCTGCGAGGAATATTGAGTAATGTCCGTAAATATAGGGCTGGAAATTTCTGGTGTAGTATGAATGCATGGAGTGTCCCATTTCGTGCACTAATGTTGAAACATCACCAAGAGTTCCCTTGTAGTTAAGGAGAATGTATGGCTGTGTTTCGTATGCACCCGAAGAATAAGCTCCGCTTCTCTTGCCCTTGTTTTCATATCTGTCTATCCATCTGTCTTCTATACCTTTTCTGAATATGCCGAGGTATTCCTCACCCATGGCCTTTAGTCCCCCGAGGGCCATTTCCACACCTTCCTCAAAGGTATACTTTTTATCTTCCTTACCGGTAAGATCTGCATAAAGATCGTAGAAGTGGATTTCATCGAGTTTCAGAGCCTTCTTTTTGATATCCACATATCTGTGCAGTAAATCAAGGTGGCTGTTGATTGTATCGAGGGAATTTGTAAACACGGAATAGGGAATATTGTTTCTCTTTAAATTCATCTCAAAGGGCTTTTCATACTTTCTTACCCTCGCCTGGACATTCCAGTCTTCCATGGATGCAGTAAGAAGTGTGCCGAGGGTATTCCCGTAGCTTCCATAAGTTTCATGCAGTGCCGTAAAGGCATTCTTTCTTAAAATTCTGTCAGGACTCTTGATATAGGTTCCGTATGTACCCTGGGTAAGGGGCAGCATTTTCCCTTCACCGTCCATGACATCAGGGAATCTGAATTCAGAATTTGTAAGGACACTGTAAGCCGACTGGGGAGCATTTCTTACTTCCCCGAGGGATGCATATGCTTCTTCCTTGTCACCTGAAAGAATGTGCTCTTTCATTGCGATGAGTTTTTCAAAATGGAATTTATATTCACCAAGTTCAGGGCTTTCCTTGATTTCCTGAAGTTTTTCAGATGAGAGTGAAAGTATTTCAGGTTCTTCAAATGAAGTCAGTTCTGAGAACTGGGAGTAGAGTTTTCTCACTTCCTGCAGAAGAGCCTGGTTTGCCTGATTTCCAACATCCTCGTTACTCCTGTTGGATGCGTAGGTAAATGCCCTGGAAATCATCCTTCCGACTTCCTCTTCCTTTTTAAAGAGCTCGGCTATTTTTGAAGCTGAAACAAGCTCTCCTTTAAAAGAGGCAAACCCCGGCAGAGCCTGTCTTATAGTTTCAAGATCCTTGTAAAACAGATCAGTGCTTGGATAGATTAGTTCCAGGTTCCACGTATCCTTAGGGTTTACATCTTTTCTTTCGAGTATTTTTTCCATTTCTTTCCTCCTGTAGTACTTCTCTAATATTTTTATGACTTTCTTTACTTGTCGGTATGTATATCGGTATTTGTTATTTTCATCCTCTCGGTCAGCTGTTGATATTAATAAACCAGCTTAAAAGGGGTATTGTGATTAGCGAACAAAGGGTTGTAATAAATACTGCCCTGGTGGCGGTTTCAACATTATTCCTGTATTTTGTGGCAAAGAGGACACAGTTTGTCGCAACGGGCATCGCTATTATAATTATGAGGACCCCCAGGATAAGTCTGTTTGTAATAAACGGAGTGAGAATATAATATGCTGCAAATGGTATAGCGATCTGCTTTATTACCGTAAAGGGAATTATCCTCACTTCACTGAATATTCTTCTTACAGGAATTCTTGCAAGGGACATTCCTATGACTACCATTGCAAGTGGTGTTGTGGCGTCCCCTAAGCTTCTTGCTGCCTGATTAATGGCAGGATGGAAAGGGACTTTCAAGAAATACAGTGCTATGGTCACAAATGCTGATATTACTGCCGGATTGATATAGTTCTTTATAGGACCTTCAACCTTCTTTCCTGACATAAGTGCCATTCCGTAGGAATAGGATGATACATTGAATACCATATTCACTATTGCACAGTAAAAGACACCTGCTTCACCGAAAAT
>JBDHVQ010000101.1:0-7309 GCA_039809845.1 Clostridiaceae bacterium
TCCTCCGCCTGGTTTTTTCTTATTCTGATTTCCGTCGTTTTTTCGCGCAGGATTTCTTTTCTGCGGAGAATTTCTGCGTGGGAAGTTATAAGTTCCTTCTCCTCAGATTCTTTAACTGAGATGAGTCTTTCAAGTTCCAGACTTTTTTCAGTAAGGGCGGATACTTTCGTATTTATTTCATTTAAACTTTCAGAGACTGAGTCTGAACCCGATGTTCCTTCTTCAAGGAGTTTTCTTATTTTTTCCCCTTCTCTTTTAAACCCAAGTATCCTTTCCCTTAATCTTTCGACATTCATGGAAATGGAATTTTCCTTATTTAAAAGTTCATTCATTTCCTTATAGAATTCATCGTATTCTTTTTTTAAGGATATCTCTTCCTCTTGGGATCTTTTCCCTTCTGAAATTACTCTTTCCTTCTCTTTTTCTATGTCTTCAATTTCAGCTTTTCTTGAAATGACACCTGATCTCTGTCCCTTTCTTGAGCCTCCGGTCATGGCACCACCCGATGCTATGATGTCCCCTTCAAGGGTTACGATCTTCATCCTGTGGTTTGTCATTCTTCCGGCTTTTACAGCGTCATCAAGATTTTCAAGTACAAGGGTCCCTCCGAGAATGGATTCTATAATCTCCCGGTTTTCATCTGAAACAGTGACAAGACCGGATGCAAATCCCAGGACATTTATCCCTTTGATATCAGGCATCTGATATTTTCTGGCTTTAATGACATTTCTCGGTAAAAATGTTACCCGCCCGAGGTTTTCCTTCTTCAGTATTCCTATAAGGTCACCTGCAATCCTGTCGGTATCAGTTATTATATTTCCCACATAACCGCCGAGGGCAGCTTCTATGGCAAGTGAATATTCCGAAGATGTCTTTACGGCATCTCCCAAAACCTGCGTACTTTCAAGATATGGTGATTTTTTCTTTTCAAGGTAAGTCATGAGGTCTTTTACAGGTCTTATATATCCTTCCCTTGAATCCTCGAGGTTTTTAAGGATATTTTCACGGCCGGTTAAGTCCCGGGCCTTTCTCCTTAAGTTTTCAGTCTTTTCCTTTGCTGCGGAAAGCTTTGACGTAATTTCACCGGTTTTTTCCCTAAGCGCAGAAGAATTTACCTTAAGTGAATGAAGTGCCTTTTCCTCTTCCTCTTTTTCAATGGAAACTTCCTTCAGGGCATCTTCATTGAGTTTTAAGGAAAGGAGGTAGTTATCCCTTAAGGACTTCATGTTTTCAGCTTTACCTCTGATGTACTCCTGGGATTCCCTCAGTGATGAAATTTCCCTCTCAGAATCACTCATTTCATTCTTAAGGGACATAACACCGGATTTAAGTTCACTGTCTTTTTTCTCAAACACCAGGATTTTTTCATTGAGTTCTTCTTCTTCTTTAATGACTGCCCTTTCTTCTTCCCCGATGGCAGAAATATTAAATTCCGCCATCTTTACGGCATTCTGATATTCATCTCTTTCTTCAAGGGCTGTCCTTAATTCTTCTTCAGTCTCTGAAGCATACTTTTCAGATGACTTAAGGGTACCTTTAAGGTTTTCTGTTTTCGCCGATGCGATTTTAAGATCAGCACGGGTTTCATCGAGATTTCCCTTGATAAGAAAATATTCTTCTTTTTTTGAACTTATGGCAGAGGAGATTTCTTCAGCCTCTCTGAGGAGTTTTTCAGTCTTTTCTTCCTGGACTTGCACCTGCTGTTCCTTTATGTGGAGTTCTTCCTCTGTTTTTCTTTTTCCCTCTTCCAGATTTTCATTTTTCCGGTCCATTTCATCGAGGTTACTTATATAAAGTGAAACCTGGAGTTCTTTTAATTCCTCATCGAGTATGATGAATTTTTCGGCTTTTTCCTTTTCTCTTTTTAAGGGTCCTATTCTTTCTTCGTAGGTTGAAATGATGTCACCCACTCGCTCTAAGTTTTCCTCTGCGTTTTTAAGCTTTCTTTCGCCTTCTTCCTTCCGGGTACGGAATTTTGTGATACCTGCGGCTTCTTCCACAAGTACCCTTCTCTCATCTGCCTTGCCCGAAAGTATGGCATCTATCTTTCCCTGCCCTATTATGGAATAGCCTTCCCTTCCTATGCCCGTATCCATGAAGAGCTCATGTATATCGCGTAATCTTACTGTGTTGTTGTTTAAAAGATATTCTGATTCACCGGACCTGTAGAGCTTTCTTGTGATGGTGACTTCATTCCACGGAACACCAAGTGTTCCGCAGGAATTGTCGAGGGTCAAAGATACCTGTGCCTGTCCGAGGGGTTTTCTGAACTGCGTCCCTGCAAAGATGACATCTTCCATCTTTCCGCCACGGAGCTGTTTTACACTCTGTTCACCCAGTACCCACCTTATGGCATCTGATATATTGCTCTTTCCCGAGCCGTTTGGTCCGACAACTGCTGTGATGCCGGATTTAAAGTCAAGTTCGGTCCTGTCTGCAAAGGATTTGAAACCTTTAAGATCCACTCTTTTCAAATACATATTTCTATATCCGGAAGATCCCTTCCCCTCCTTATTTCAAGGATTCCCCTTCTGACTGATGGGTCCTGCATGACCCTTCCCTTCATAATTCCTATTGTCCGGAAATACCGTCTTCCGCCTGCATAGAGAACTGAAATGTCTTTAGGGTTTACAGCGAGGATTATCTGGTCCAGGTAATCGGGGCACAAAAACTCAAGGTATTTTCTGATGTTTCCCACGAGCCTTTTTCCGCGTACCAGTTCAGAAAATGCAGGGTGCCAGGGACCTCCTGCAAGGGATCTGCCCGGAGCTATTTCATCCGTTGCCTGAAGGCCGAGTCTTATGGGTTTTACTCCCCTCATCTCATAGATTGAGAGCATTGAAGAAGTCACATCCACAGCTTCTTCAAGAGTATAGGGAATATAGTCACCCCTCAAGTACATGTCTTCCAGTGGTGTATCTTTTATTACAAGTGTTGGATAAATCCTCACTATATCAGGACCCATGAGGGAACTTATGTGGGCTGTTTCAAAGTCCTTTGAAGGTGTGGCGCCGGGAAGTCCGGGCATCACCTGGTGCCCCAGTATCATCCCTTCATTTTTAATAAGGCGGGAAGCTTCTTCAACTTCCCTTCTTCCGTGGCCTCTGCCGGAAAGTCTTAAAACATCTTCGTCAAGACTCTGCACTCCAAGTTCTATAATATCCATCCCGCTGTCCTTGACTTCTTTAAGAATCTCAGAATCTATGTAGTCAGGCCTTGTGGAACACCTTATGTGGTCTATCAGTCCATCTTCCTTGAGTTTTCTTCCGGCCCTTAAAAGGCTCTTTCTCTGAAGGTCGGGGACTGCAGTGAATGTCCCGCCGAAAAAGGATAATTCAACGGTATTGCCGTCACTTTCACCTTTTTTTCTCCCTATTGTTTCTAAGTATGAATGGGAGAGCTCCATTACAGAGTCAAATGCCCTTGTAAAAGCTTCTTCCCTGCCAGTCATGTTTATCCTCGTCTGGTTGCAGAAAACGCAGGTATGGGGACATCCTGCGTGTGAGACGAATACCGGTATTATATAGTGGCCCATTAATCATCTTCCTTTCTTACAACCATCTTGGAGAGGGCATTCCTTGCAGCAGCCTGCTCGGATTCCTTCCTCGTCATGCCTTCTCCCTGACCCATCACTATTTCCCCGGCGCAGACCCTTGAAAAGAATTTTCTCCTGTGGGGTGGTCCTTCGGATTTTATCAGTTCATACTTAATATCTGCTTCGCCGTTTTCCTGTAAAAGCTCCTGCAGCCTCGTCTTGTGGTCCATGAATATTTCATCGGCGGAAGCCATGTCTATTATTTTTGAAAAGTGTGTAAGAATGAGCTTTTCACATTCTTCAATACCCGAATCGAGGTACACAGCAGCAATATAGGCTTCCACTGCATCGGCAAGAAGTGATGCCCTCTGCCTTCCCCCGGTCATTTCTTCCCCCCGGCTCATCCTTATATATTTTCCAAGATTCCAACCTGCTGCAATTTCAGCAAGGGATCTTTCACAAACTATTGATGCACGGATCCTTGTAAGTTCCCCTTCCGGTTTTTCAGGAAGCAGAAAATAAAGATGTCTTGTGATGATGAGTTCAAGGACGGCATCACCTAAAAATTCGAGCTTTTCGTTGCTCGAAAGCCCCTTCTCCTGGTTTAAAAGAGAAGAATGGGTCAGGGCTTCTGACAAAAGAGCCCGGTTTTTGAATTCATAGCCTGTGGCTGATGACAGTCCTTTCATAATTTAACTCCCTTAAGCTCATTCCTCAATATATCTTTACTCAGGAATAAACTTATTAAAAATATTGATTCACATTATCCCGTAAATCTTCACTGAAACATTATACCAAAATTTCTGCTGCCCTTCATTTTTACCTCTTATACCATCAGATGCATTTCAAACCGTAAATTGCCATGAATTTCCAGCCCGGATGATTCAAGGTACATACCAGTAAATCCCAATGAGAATCAGACAATAATAAGGAAAACATTTCAAAAAAGAATTGAGGGGGAACCCCTTAGAATTCCCCCTGAAGCCAAGATATTCTATTCTTCTCCAACAAGTGTATTGATGTAGTTTACAACATCTCCCACAGACTTTGCCTTTTCAGCTTCGTCGTCTGCAACTGTTATGTCGTATTCTTCCTCGATTGCCATGATAAGCTCAACTATATCGAGGGAATCAGCGCCGAGGTCCTCAAATGTCGTGTCCATTGTAACTTCATCTTCTGACACACCAAGCTTGTCAGCGATGATTTCTCTTATTTTTTCAAATACCAAAATTCCTACCTCCGGGTTTATCGTGCCGTTTTACGGCTTTTATTTATTCCTTTTTTTAAAAGGGTCTTTCTACATAGAAATCATAGTAGAAAGTACGTTTTACTGCAACATATATTTTCCTATTTCATCTGTGAATTTTTCAATAAATCCTGAATCCACCTGTTTTTTCGCCTGTCTCAGTGCATTTTTGAATGCCCTTGCGTCCGATGAACCATGGGCTTTTATTACAGTTCCCTTAAGTCCTAAGAATGCAGATCCGCCGGTTTCCTTATAATCGTACTTTTTAAGAGTTTCTTTCAGGGGGCCTTTAATGAGCAGTCCACCGATTTTTCCCTGGAATGATTCCTTAAGACCATCCTTAATGACTTTCATCATTGAGGAAAAAGTACCTTCAAACATCTTAAGGACTGTATTTCCTACAAAACCGTCAGCTACAAGGACCTGAACCTCGCCTTCAGGTATATCCCTCGGTTCGACATTCCCGGCAAAATTAAGCTCCGGGTCTTCAGACAGAAGTTTATATGTCTCCTTTGTAAGTTCATTTCCCTTTTCAGCTTCAGCTCCTATGTTTATAAGACCAATTCTGGGATTTACATAACCCAGAATCGATTCAAAATATACCTTTCCCATGTGGGCGAACTGATGGAGATTTGAGGGTTTGGAATCGGTGTTGGCACCGACATCGATAACCATGAAATTTCCTTTCCTGCCCGGCATGACTGGTGCCAGGGCCGGTCTTTCGATTCCTTTAATCCTTCCTATGACGAATAAGCCGCCTGCAAGAAGGGCCCCTGTTGAACCTGCAGAGACAACACCCTCACATTTCCCATCCCTTACAAGGTCCATTGCAACCTTAAGAGATGAGTCCTTCTTTTTCCTTATTGCCATTACAGGAGCCTCATCGGTTCCTATAACTTCAGTAGTTCCTATAATTTCAATAAGTTCCTTCGGATATTCATATTTTTTAAGTTCTTCTTCTATCTTTTCCCTGTCACCAGTAAACACTACACCTATACCGTATTCTTTAACGGCTTCCACACTTCCCTTTACTATTTCATGGGGAGCATTGTCTCCTCCCATGGCATCTACTGCAAACTTCATATTCACCTCGGTGTATTTTCCTCATAGTATTCCTGACCCGATAATTTACTTACAGGATGAGAATATCCCGAATCAGGTTTGAACCAGCTTTATATCAGATTAAATCCGATTAAGTCATTTTTAATCTGATTTTATCATTGGTTTTTCATTTTCAGCTTAATTATACCATTCAAAAAAAGAAAAAAATTAAACCGGTTTAATCCGGTTTAAAAAATAAAAACCGGCATAACCGGTTTTAAACGAAACTATTCAGCTTCAGCCATGGATATAACTTCTTTGCCGCCGTAGAACCCGCAGCTTTTGCATACTCTGTGAGAAAGCATCATTTCATGACACTTCGGACATTCAACTATTGAAGGAGCAACAGCCTTGAAAGTCTGAGCTCTTCTCCTTGCTGTCCTTCCCTTGGAGAATCTTCTTGCCGGATTTCCCATTCTAACACCTCCTTAAAATAAATCCCTTAATGCTTCCAGTCTCATATCCACCTGTTCCCTATCACAGTCACAGGTTTCCCGGTTGAGATTGGCCCCGCATTCCTGACACAGCCCTCTGCAGTCTTCACTGCACAGAGTCTGTATAGGCAGACTGGATATTATATCTTTAGTGAGGATGTCCGTTAAATCAACGGTATCTCCTTCAGATAACTGGATTGTATCAAAATCGTCTTCTTCTGTTTCCCGTGAAAGTCTTTCATCCACATCGAGGGAAATTTCCCTTTCGTACAAATCAAGACACCTGGAACATGAAAAGCGCATCTTCGTTTCGGCATGTGCCTTCAGGTCAACTATACCTGAAAGTGCCCTTACTGTTCCGGTAACCCTCACAGGTTCAGTAAATTCAAAGTTTTCATTCTCTGAATATTCAGCTTCAGGTGTGAAACTGAAATCAAGATTCCTGAAAATTGATTTTCTCATGGATTCCTGCAGTGATATCTTCATAATTACCCTCCTTACAAGAGTCCGGAAAGTTCCTGACGAATACAGTTCATTATATCACGGTCCACAGCAATGTCAATAAACTCAATTAAAAATCCCATGTATTTCCTCCTCCCCTAAATCGTATATATCTGAAAAATAATGGATAATTAATGGGAAAATGTGGTCTTTAAATGACAATTTTCATTATCCCAAATATCCCAAATATTTCAAAATTTCATTCACACAGCATTTTTCAAAAAATTATATTATGATTTTTTTATATAACTCATTTATTAAGAACAGTATTCTGACTGATTTTCCATGAATTATTTTTTGAGATTTCATTTCCTTTTCTCGGTCAGACTTAAGATCATATCTGGATATCAGATTTAAAAATAAAAATGCCTCCCCCGATTCTTTAAAGAATACGAGGAAACATTTTTATATGATATTGAATTTTATATGCAAGTATTTATATGTAAGTATTTATATGCAAGTATTTATATGTAAGTATTTATATGTAAGTAT
>JBDHVQ010000102.1:0-7255 GCA_039809845.1 Clostridiaceae bacterium
AGGGCAGGTCTCATGCCTAAAAGTGCAGCATTGAAATACCTGTTTGTCTTGAACTGTTCCATGTAGTGTGAAGCTATGAGGACCAGTATAAATGAAACGGTGACAACACCCAGTGTTGCGGCAATTGACCCTATTACTCCTGCCGTTTTGAATCCTACGTATGTTGCCGAATTGATTGCGATGGGTCCCGGTGTTGCCTGGGATATGCCTATGATATCGTTGAATTCAGAAGGAGTCAGCCAGTGGTTTATTTCAACAATTTCCTTTCTTATAAGAGGAAGCATAGCATAGCCACCACCGAAGCTGAATGCACCGACTTTTAAAAATGTCAGGAATAATTTCAGTACTTCCATCAGATACCACCTCCTGAAGTTTTATCCCCAGCGTCTTTCGTCACACTCCTGTTAATCTCCGCTTCCCGGAAAGCCTCTGAATATCTTATTATACCGAGTACTGCCGCAGCTATGAGTACTACCAGCGGATGCAGGGAAGGAATATAAGACGGTGATCCTATGAGTCTTAAGAATTCGGGCCCTATAAGGAGTACTGAAGATACCGCTGCAACTATGTAATTGTATCTCGTTCTCTTTACTCCTTTTAAAAGAGAGGTCATGGCAACCAGTATTAAAGCCGGTACTGCAGCATTAATTCCTTTCATAGCAAGGTCTACATAGTAATTGTGTCTGAACATTGAGAAAAAAGCTGCGATTATCATTATGATAATTAAAGAGGGAAGACACACCCCGAATATCGCTATCAATGCCCCCTTAGCACCGAAGAGCCGGTTACCGATAAAAGTCGATGAATTTATTGCAAGGGCTCCGGGAAAACTCTGGGAGAGGACTATGATATCTATGAATTCCTCCTTTTTAACCCATTTCTTGTTTGTGACAAATTCCCTTTCCATAATGGGAATCATGGCCCAGCCACCACCGAAGGTAAAAGCGCCGATCTTGAAAAAAGTAATAAACATCTCAAAAATTCCTGGCATAAAAAATCTCCTTATTCTATATTTTGTCCGGGATGATTTACAGAACATAACCGATCATGATCAATAAAAATGATGAATAATATGATACCAACGGAAAATTCCCCGGTTTAACCGCTCCTTTCATTATATATCCATGTGCATGTATTTAAAGTCAAACTGAGCTTTTAATCATTCTTTTCTAATTTCTTAACATTCATTCCTTAAAGATCTGGATTTTTAGTTAAGACGGCGGTCCGAATTTTTTTAACGTACGGATTATTTCCGTAGAATAGTCCGTATTGTATGTTATGAGAATACATCTGGTCTGATTATTTTGAAAAACACGAACATTAAAGTAAATTATTGAATTAATGTTGACCTTTTTGACTCCTTTTATTATGATTAAGGAGAATAAAGCGGGGAGGCGGAAATGGAAAAAATTTATCAGGTTTTTGTATCCAAAAAGAAGGGGCTCGATGTAGAAGCCTTAAGTCTTGGAAGGGATCTTGAAAATATGCTGGGAATCTCCCTTAAGAAGATCAGGGTATACAACAGATACATCGTTTCCGGAATAAGCGGGAAGGAATTTGATGATTCCGTATATACGGTTTTTGCCGAAAAAAATGCGGATGATGCGTATCCAGATACTGATAATCCGGGATTCAAGGGAACTGTCCTCATTACAGAACTTCTCCCGGGGCAGTTTGACATGAGGGCTTCAGCAGCTGAAGACTGTCTCAACCTCGTAACCGGAAATTTTAAAGCAAGAGTAAAATACCAGAGAGTCATCGACTTTATGGAAGACATACCTGAGAAGGATTTTGACAGAATAAAGGTTTATCTTATAAACAAAGTTGAGATGAGGGAAGGTAGTTTAAACTTTGATTCATCTGTATTTACAGATGGTATGGAAAGTTCTGCAGGTGTTCCTGTCTATGAAGGTTTCATAACTTTAAATGACGAAGGACTTGAAGAATTCCACAGGGAACATTCCCTTGCGATGTCCCTTGAGGACCTTAAGACAGTTTTAGATTACTTTAAAAAGGAAGACAGAAATCCTACAGAAACTGAAATCAAAATACTCGATACATACTGGTCAGACCATTGCAGACACACGACATTCAATACAGTTCTGAAAGACATAGAAATAGAAGACCCACAGGTTCAGGAAGCTTACAATAGATACCTTGAAATAAGAAAAGAACTCGGCCGCGGTGAAAAGCCTGTGACACTTATGGATATGGCAACTATAGGTGCGAGATACCTTAAACATGAAGGAATAGTCAGGGACATAGATGAGTCGGATGAAATAAATGCATGTTCCATAATAAGAGACATTGTAAATGAAGATGGTGAAAGCGAAAAATACCTCATACAGTTCAAAAATGAAACCCACAACCATCCGACTGAAATTGAACCCTTCGGCGGTGCTGCCACATGTCTTGGAGGAGCAATAAGAGACCCTCTATCAGGCAGGGCTTTCGTATACCAGGCGATGAGAATAACTGGTGCTGCTGATCCTACAGAATCGGTGGAGGAAACCCTGAAGGGAAAACTCCCGCAGAGAACCATCACCACAGGCGCTGCAAAGGGATATTCAAGCTACGGAAACCAGATAGGACTTTCAGCAGGTACAGTCCATGAAGTATACCATCCGGGATTCAAGGCAAAGAGGATGGAAATGGGAGCAGTAATAGGATCAGCACCATATGACAAGGTTAAAAGATTAAAACCCGAGCCCGGTGATATTGTTCTTCTCATTGGAGGAAGAACGGGCAGGGATGGTGTAGGCGGCGCCACAGGATCTTCAAAAAGCCACGACACAAAATCCATAGAAACTTCAGGAGCTGAAGTACAGAAGGGGAATGCACCCACAGAAAGAAAGATCCAGAGACTCATGAGGCGCGACGATGTTAAAGAACTTATCAAAAAATGCAACGACTTCGGTGCAGGCGGTGTTGCCGTTGCAGTCGGGGAATTAGCAGACGGTCTTAGGATCAACCTTGATAAGGTACCACTGAAATACAGTGGACTTACGGGGACTGAAACTGCGGTGTCAGAATCCCAGGAGAGGATGGCACTCCTGATTTCTCCGGATTCACTTGAAGAAATCAAAAAGTATCTGGACGAAGAAAATTTAGAATACAGTGTCATAGCAGAAGTTACAGAAGAGCCGGAGCTCATAATGGAATACAAGGGGAAAATAATTGCAGATCTTAAAAGGGATTTTCTCGATTCTGCAGGGGCCCAGGCTTGTCAGAATGTCACAGCTGAAGATGACAGTAAGACCGGACTAAATGAAGGATTAAAATCCTCCACTGAACTTTCAGAAGAAAGTATACTCAGTGAATTGGGTAGCCTTGGAAGTTCATCCCAGAGGGCACTCAATGAATTGTTTGACTCATCAAACGGTGCGGCAACATCAGTTCTGCCATTCGGAGGGACATACCAGGATACAGAGAGTTCATATATGGCAGCGAGGATTCCCATGACTGAGGGTATTTCAAAGGATGTATCTGTCATGACCTTCGGTTATGACCCTTACCTCTCTTCAGAAAACCAGTTCAGGGGAGCCTATAACGCAGTTGTTTCGTCCCTTGCAAAGATTGCAGTATCAGGTGCACCGATTGAAGATGTGAGACTTTCCTTCCAGGAATATTTTGAAAAACTCGGAACTGACAGAATCAAATGGGGAAAACCCATGAAGTCACTCCTCGGAGCCCTGAAAGCCCAGCTCGACTACGGAGTTCCTGCAATAGGCGGAAAAGACTCCATGAGCGGAACATTCAACGACATCAGTGTTCCTCCGTCTCTTATTTCAGTTGCGGTCAATGTGACAGAGGATAAAAACCTCATCACAAATAACCTCAAAGGAAACGGAGATTTATATATCCTTAAAACAGAATACGAAGATGGGATACCTGAGAAAAAGTCTTTCACTGCAAATACTGAAGAACTAAGAAGACTCAATAAAGAAGGACTTCTTTTAAGCGCAGATGTTATTTCTCTTCCTCTCATCAGCATATTAAACAGGATGGCCATGGGAGAAAGGTGCGGAATAAAAACTGAAGTTAAGTCTGATCTTCTTTCAAGAGACGATGCATCATTTATAGTGGAAGTTAAAAAGGGAACAGAAGTAAATGGCATTAAAATCGGGGAAAGTGACCTTGAAAATCCTTACCTTGAAATAAACGGAAACAGAGTTTCAAAAGAAAAAGCCGCTGAAGTCAATAAGTCACTCCTCGGTGAAATATTCAGCGAAAACAGAGCAGACGGTGAAACAGTTGAAAACTTAAGCTGCACGAGAAGACCTGAGATTTTCCCCAAAGTAAGAACTGCAATTCCCAAGGTACTTATTCCCGTTTTCCCGGGATCCAACTGTGAGTACGACCTTGAAAGGGCATTTAAAAAGGCGGGGGGAGATCCTGAAATCTTCATCTTTAAAAACAGGGACAGTGAAGATATCAAAAATTCAGTCTCAGAATTTAAAAAGCTCATAGAAAAATCCCACATACTGATGCTTCCGGGAGGATTCTCTGCAGGGGATGAACCTGACGGATCAGGAAAATTCATAGGGAATGTCCTGAGGAATGAAATCCTTAAAGAAGGACTCGAAGATCTTCTTACAAAGAGGGACGGACTTGTCCTCGGTATATGCAACGGATTCCAGGCACTCATAAAAGTGGGACTCGTACCCTTCGGAGAAATAACTGAACCTTCAGAAGCCCATCCGTTACTAACTTCCAATGTATGCGGAAAACACATGGATATGATTTCAAGGGTAAGAATATCTTCTGTAAATTCACCATGGATGAAGCATGTAAATGTTGGGGAAATATATTCAGTACCCATATCCCACGGCGAAGGAAGATTTGCAGCTGATGAGAAAGTTCTTGAAAATCTCATTGAGAAGGGACAGATTGTAACACAGTACTGCGATCTTTCCGGAAATGCCACAATGGAAGCTCCCTTCAATCCAAACGGATCAGTACTGGCAGTTGAGGGAATTATATCGCCTGATGGCAGAATCCTTGGAAAAATGGGACACAACGAGAGATGGACAGATGGACTTTATAAGAACTACAGCGGAAATTTCGATATGAAATTATTTGAGAGCGGTATAGAATACTTTACCGGTAAATAATATTATGTAAAAATGTTAAGACTCTAATACCGCTGAAATATTAATACCGTTATGACATAAAACTTAAAAAGGAATACCTTATGAAGATAGGAATATTTTTCGGCTCAGCTTCAGACATGGAAGTAATGAAAAAGGCACACGACCTCATAACTGAATTCGGCATAGAATGTGAGAGCTATATATTAAGTGCCCACAGGGTGCCTGAAAAGCTTAAGGAAACCATTGATGACCTTGAAGAGAGGGGTTTTGAAGTGTTCATTGCTGGGGCAGGACTTGCGGCACACCTTCCGGGAGTCATTGCTTCAATGACAGTAAAGCCTGTAATCGGAGTACCATTGAACGGTGCCCTTGAAGGACTCGATGCACTTCTTTCAATTGTACAGATGCCAAAACAGATACCCGTAGCGACCGTAGGGATAAACAATGCAGCAAATGCAGCAATGCTCGCCGTGGAAATCCTCGGTGTAAAATATCCTGAAATAAACGAAAAACTCATCGATTACAGAAAGAAAATGAAAGAAGACTTCCTCAGGGAAAATAACGGAAAGGTGGAATTTTAAAATGGAAAAGAAGGAAATGATGTACGAAGGCAAGGCGAAGAAGATCTATTCATGCGGTGACGACGACAAGGTCATAGTACACTACAAGGATGATGCCACAGCATTCAACGGAGAAAAGAAGGGTCAGATTGAAGACAAAGGTCATTTCAACAATGAAATCACATCACTCATATTTACCATGCTCAATGAAAAAGGAATTTCCACACATTTCATAGAAAAACTTAATGACAGGGATCAGCTCTGCAAGAAAGTTACAATAATACCCCTTGAAGTTATAGTAAGAAACATGGCTGCAGGTTCCATGGCAAAAAGACTCGGTCTTAAGGAAGGCAGTGAATTAAAGACTACTGTTTTTGAACTGAGCTACAAGGACGACTCACTCGGAGACCCGCTCATAAACGACTCACATGCAGTGGCAATAGGTGCAGCTACCCCTGAAGAACTTGAAAAGATCTATGAAATCACAGGAAAAATCAATGACATACTGAAGGAATTCTTCCTTGAACAGGGAATTATCCTCGTGGACTTCAAGCTCGAATTCGGAAAGGACAAGGACGGAAATATAATTCTGGCAGATGAAATATCACCGGATACGTGCAGATTCTGGGATAGCAGGACCATGGAAAAACTCGACAAGGACAGGTTCAGAAGAGACCTAGGAAATGTCAGGGAAGCATATCAGGATATATTAGAAAGGATCAACAACAGAAAGGCATAGACAATGATTTTACTCGGTAAAGACAGTGAAGACGATAAGCTGCACGAAGAGTGCGGTGTCTTCGGTATAAATTCCTTCACAGGGAAGGATGTATCGGAAAAAGTATACTACGGGTTATATGCCCTGCAGCACAGGGGACAGGAATCCGCAGGGATTGCTTCAAATCTTGGCGGTGAAATACTCCTTAAAAAAGAAATGGGTCTTGTGCCTGACTGTTTCAGTTCTGAAGATCTTAAGGAACTTAAAGGGTCCATAGCAATCGGGCACGTAAGGTATTCCACCTGCGGTGACTCGAATGTCATAAATGCACAACCCCTTGTCGGAAAATCAAAGCTCGGACAGATTGCGATTGCGCACAACGGGACCCTTGTCAACGCATCATCCATAAGGGAACTTCTGGAAGAAGCCGGAGCCCTTTTCCAGACCACCATAGATTCAGAAGTTATATTGAACCTCGCCGTGAGAAACGCATCGAGGGGAATAATCAAGGGAATAAAGGATGCACTGAATGTAATAAAAGGGGCATATGCCCTTACGATCACATGCGGGGATATGTTGATAGGAATAAGGGATCCGTACGGTATAAGACCATTGGTTCTAGGAAAGACCGATGACGGCTATGTGCTTGCAAGTGAATCCTGTGCACTCGATGCAGTGGGTGCTGAACTTATAAGGGATGTTAAAGCGGGGGAAATGCTCATAATAAAAGGGCAGGAAACTGAGTCCATAATGTTTTCAGAAAAGACAGGAAACCATGTGTGTTCCTTCGAATACATCTACTTTGCAAGACCCGATTCCAAAATGGACGGCCTTAGTGTCCATAAATCAAGGCTTGCAATGGGTGCAAAACTATATGAAGAATA
>JBDHVQ010000103.1:0-7141 GCA_039809845.1 Clostridiaceae bacterium
TCTTGCCGTGGTCAACGTGGCCGATTGTACCTATATTAACATGAGGTTTCTTTCTTTCAAATTTTGCCTTTGCCATTGATTTACCCTCCCCAAACATAATTATTTAATGGAGCCCTCAAGCGGACTTGAACCGCCGACCTCTGCCTTACCAAGGCAGCACTCTGCCGACTGAGCTATGAGGGCTTAACATAAAACCAAGTTTACCAAATCCTTCATATTGTGTCAATATGTATGCCATATTATCCGCGTTAAATTCAGTGCCTCTTTACATAAATCAGATTCACAGAAACTTAAGCCCATTCGTGAACTCAGTTTATTCCGCTGTCCCTCAGCTTTTTTCTGACCCTCTGAAGGGCATTGTCGATGGTTTTGACTTCTTTTCCAAGTGCCGATGCTATGTTTTCGTAGCTTTTCCCCTTAAGGTATTCTCCAAGGACTTCTTTTTCTGTATCGGAAAGTTTTTCAGCTATTATCTTTTTATAGTGCTCAATAGATTCATAGCTTCCGAGTATCACCTGGGGATCGAGGGATTCATCGCCGTCGAGTTCAATAAATCCCCTTTCTTCCTCAGGAGAATAAAAACTTAAGGCTTCGTTCAGCGGCAGGTGTTTTTTTCTTCCGGCTGTTACGACTGCCTTTATCATTCTTCTTTCAACAAGAAGTTCCATGAAGGTCTTAAAAGAAGCTCCCTTTTCTTCATTGTACCGGAGGACTGCAGTGAGGACCCCGAGTGTCCCTTCCTGCACGAGGTCTTCCCTTTCAGCTCCCGGGATGAAGTGTTTGCGGCTTATGGCTCTTACACTGGGCATTGAATAGCTGTATATCTTTTCAAAATCATCCACAGAACCTTTTCTTGCCCTTGCGATAATCTGTGTTATGGGTTCACCCATATATTCTTCAGATGTCTCCATTATGCCTCCTGAAGAATTATTCACCCTGGGTCATTTCTGACTGTTTTTCCTTAAGTCTTCCTACCATGATTTCATACATGAGGATACCGCCTGCAACTGATGCATTGAGGGAATTGAGTTTGCCGACCATCGGGATAGAAACGACAGTGTCGCATTTTTCCCTCATTATACGTGATATTCCCTTTCCTTCATTTCCTATTACCAAGGCACATGCTCCTTTAAAGTCGCATCTGTCGGAAGTCACATCGCTGTCCATATCAGCTCCGTAGATAAAAAGCCCCTGCTTTTTAAGTTCGTCTGTTTCAGACGCAAGGTTTGTAACCCTTGCAACCATCATGTTTTCAACAGCTCCTGCAGATGTCTTGTAGACAGTAGCTGACACTCCTACACTTCTTCTCTTTGGTATTATTATTCCGTGGACACCTGCAAGTTCAGCAGTTCTTATTATGGAGCCGAGGTTATGGGGATCTTCTATCTCATCGAGTATAACTATGAAGGGTTTTTCTCCAAGTTCCTTCGCTTTTTCAAGAATATCGGAAACTTCTGAATATTTGAATTCAGTTATCTTTGCTGCTATTCCCTGGTGATTTCCCTTTAAAGTCATGGCATCGAGCTTTTTTCTGTCGACGTACTTGATAAGGACATGGTTGTCCCTTGCATATCCCAGTATTTTATTGATGGATCCTTCCTTGTCCCCTTCTGTTATGTAGAGACATTCAACGGATTTACCGCTCTTAAGGATTTCCATTACCGCATTTCTTCCGAATATGAGGTTAGGATCTTCCTTTTTTTCTTCCTTGACTATTATCTGCTTTATTATTCTTACCTTTTCCCCTCCCTGGGGCTTTGGCTTTGAATATCTTGAACTGCCTTCAGTGCGCTTTGCACCGGTTCTCTTGTCATTTGGTCTCATTCAAATACTCCTCCGTTTTTATTGCTGAATTCCTGAGTATATCAGAAAGCCTGTCTTCTCTTCCTGAAAGGTAGAGATATCCTATGAGCGTTTCAAAACCTGTGGCTCTCTTGTAATCCACAGCTGACGCATTTTTTGGCATATGCCCGCTCTTCTGGTTCCTTCCCCTTTTATAAAAATATACTTCTTCTTCAGTCAGTTCATTTTCTATCATTTCCATTATCGCACTCTGTGCTCCTGCACTTACATACTTTACAGCCTGACGGTGAAGGTCAGATGTTTTAAGATTCCGACCCCTTTCAAGGAGAAACTCCCTTATATAGAGATCAAAAACCGAATCCCCGATGTAGGCAAGGTTCAAGGGGCTCATAAGTCTTATTTCACTGTCGGTATATCTTTTCCTGTCCGCCATATTATACTTTATTCCTCTTTATCACATACTCTTTACCATTAAATTATAACATTTAACCAATATACTTATAAAACCTATGAGATATCAAAATGAAAGTCTGGTTTTAAATTAAATCAGGGTAAAAAAATAAGGCCGGGGACGCAATGCCCCAGGGCCTCTTAGAACAGATTATCTTGTCTTTGAGTAGAATTCAACTATAAGCTGTTCGTTGATTTCTATCGGAAGTTCTTCCCTTAACGGTTCCCTTACATAGGTCGCCTTGAAGTTATCCATATCCTTTTCGATATATGGAAGAGGAGAAGATGCAACTGTGTTGAAGTTTTCAACGAACATGTCTGTCTTCCTTGACTTTTCCCTTAATTCAACAACATCACCTACTTTAAGACCGTAGCTTGGAATGTCCACTCTGTTTCCGTTAACGAGGAAATGTCCATGGTTAACCATCTGCCTTGCCTGTCTTATGGAATTTGCAAATCCCATTCTGTATACCATGTTGTCAAGTCTTGCTTCAAGAAGGTTTAAAAGGAGGTGACCTGTCTGTCCCTTTGTCTTCATCGCCTTGTCTACATATCTTACAAACTGCTTTTCAAGCACGTTGTAGTATGCCCTTAATCTCTGCTTTTCAAGGAGCTGTACTCCGTATTCTGTAAGTTTCTTGTCTGCCCTTGATAATCCCTTGCCCTTTTCAGCTCTCTTCATTGCCTTGGGGTGTCCGGATACGTTTAATCCCAGTCTTCTTGACTGTTTGAACTTAGGTCCCATCATCTTTGCCATTTTCTTTTTCCCTCCGAAAAATAATTCCTTGCCGCGGTATTTTTAGAGGATATGCCAAAAACAATAATAACAATTTTCCATGGTCCTGTAAACATAAAAACAGATCTTCATGAAATTATTTTTATTTCCTTTTTTTGCCTCATGGTAATACCTGTTTCTTTTTCATTATGCCTGCATTTACCAGTTTGTACCTGATTATAACTGTTACCTGTTTTTACCTGTTTATGTCTGCTTCTTATGTAATTAAGATTCTTGCCCTATCTGCGTTTTTAATCCTGTGTCCAGTTATGCCTTCGCAGGCTGTGCACCCTTGCTCTTCATGAACTTATCAAGACCCGGAGTGTTTTTCATAGATCCGTCGGGGAATACCCAGAGAACTTCAAGTCCTTCATCACCGGCAACCTTTAACCCTTCTTCGTAGGTCATGAGGAACAGCGCTGTGGAGAAAAAGTCTGCCTTTCCTGAGTCTTCTGTAACAACCGTAACCTGTCTGAAGTTTCTTCCAGGCATTAAAGTATCAGGATCTATAATGTGGTGCATTATTTCTCCGTTGTACAAGTAGAATCTTTCGTAGTCTCCGGAAGACACCACGGAACCGGATTTCAGATACAGAAGATCGATTATTGGTTCAGCATTTTCCACTCTCACATCTGGGTTCTGTATTCCAACCGCCCAGTCTTTCTTGTCTTTAAGTTCCGGTGCACCGACTATCTTTATATTGCCTCCCGCAGATATCATCGCCTGTTCAAGACCCATGGATTTCAGTTTCTGAGCCACAAGTTCCGTTGCATATCCCTTGGCAAAAGCTCCGACATCCAGCCTCATTCCGGGTTTTTTAAGAAATACAGTGGATTTTTCCCTGTCTATAACGACATCATCGGGATCTGTGAGGGCAACCGCCGCCTTTAAATCTTCCATCTTCGGAATCTCAGTTTCTTCCGTATTGCTTCCTGAAGCTGAATTGCTTCCTATGTATCTTTCCCTGAAATCATGCCACTGAATTAAAACAGCTCCCATTGCAAGGTTTGTCTTTTTATGGCCGCCTTCATAGTATTCACGGCTCTTTTCAAGAAGATCAATGATGTCCTTGTCGACAGCAACGGGTTCTTTCCCGGCATTTTCATTTATTGTCATAATGTTGTTCACACCAGGATATGTCCTGTAGAAATCGCAGAGCTTATGGAGCCTTCTGTATTCATCCTCAAGAACCTTCATGGCACCATCAAATTCTTCCCTGCTCTTTGCATATCCTATGACATCTATCTTTGTATCAAAGAGGTCTATATTTGAATAGGTGAATTTTTCAAGGTCACCTTTCTGTGTTACCGCCGCACTCCCGGGAGCAGATGCTCCGGCGCCGCATCCTGTAGGTACTGCAAGTGCCGCTGCCAGCACGACAGAAGTCATTATTTTTTTTAAAGAAATCATTATTCCTCCGTTTTTGAAATATTCCTGGTTTATTTAAAAATCCGGAATTATTTTTTAATTTACTACTTTCTTTATTACAATCGCTTTCTTTATTACTGTTGTTTACTTTATGATATAAATCACCAGATTATATAAAACAACAATATTATACAACAGAATCATCTTTTAATTTTAAGATAAAATAAAATGCCAGGAGAAAATGAAAAGCTGCGGAAAGTATCATATGTGATGATACAGTCCGCAGCTTAAAATTACTGGTATTATTTGTTCATTGCTTCATCAACTATGCTGATGTAAGTTGCTACGTCAACTGATACTGAGGAAGTAAGGTCCGCTTCTGTAGGGATCTTCTTTCCGTCCTTGTCTTCAGTCTTTATAGCCTTGATTTCGTCTATTGTCTTGCCCTTCATCCATTCAACGAGGGATTTGGCCTGTTCGTACCATTCCTTGCCTATCTTTGATGCTTTCTTCATTCCGTATTCGTCGCCGAGGTCCTGCTTTGTCTTTATTTCAGCGCCCTTGTCGGATTTAACTTTACCGTCTGCATCGTATTCAACCTTAGGCTGAACTGTATCTATCACTGCTTCTTCAAGCTTGCCGTCTTTTTCAGCTACTGCAACTGCTGTTGTATCCATCTGTGCAACGGCACCCTTTTCTCCGTCCTTTGCCTTAGACTTTGCAACTGAAACCATGATGCCTAATTTAACATCATCAGCTCCGTCAACGTCTATCGCACTTTCAACTGCATCCTTTACTGCAGCCTGGTATGATTCTATTGAAATTGTAACTGAAGATACAAGATCCGCTTCAGTAGGAACTGCCGGATGGTTTTCGTCCTTCTGCATTACAGGAATAGCCATAACTTCGTCTATGGTCTTGCCTATCATCCATGCTTCGAATGCATCCATCTGCTGGTACCATTCCTTGCCTATCTTTGATGCCTTGATCATTCCGTAGTCAGGGCCTAAATCTCTCTTTGTCTTTGGTTCCTGGTTGAGGTCAGTCTTTAAAGTCCCGTCAGGATTGTACATAACCCTTGTCTGAGCGTTGTCTATCTGGATTGCCGCGATTTTTCCGTCCTTATCAAGACCAACTGCTGCAAATATTGCGTCCGCCTGTGCAGTTGCACCCTTTTCAGGATCAAAATCCTTGGATGCTGCAATTGAAGTTGAATTTCCAAGGCCCACTTTAACTATTGATCCCTTTTCAGGAGCTGCCTTTTCAACTGCTGTGTTGGAAGAAGTTTCCATTCCCTGTGATGCAGCAGGTGCTGCTTCAGAAGGAGCAGCAGGTTCTGTGTTGGAAGTGTTTGAAACCGCCATAACGCTTGTTCCGAATACCATGCCTGAAATCATGGCTGCCGCCAGTAGAGCTGATAATTTCTTTTTCATGTTTACCATTCCCCTTGTTGAAGTTTGTATAATTTGTATTGTTATTGTAACAGAGTGTTTTTCCATTAACAACAGCGTATGAAAACATTGTCAAAATAACACGGGAAAGGGACACATAATATAAGCATGTCAATTATAATGATATTAATTTGTCTTTTATTTATGATTTTATATCAGAGTCAGGAAGTGGTATTGGTTTTTTTATCTTTTTAAAAAAAGATTCAGCAATCAGAATATCTTCTTCAGTTGTAATCTTGATATTCCTGTAATCACCGTCGCATATATACACCCTGCTGCCCCCAAGGGCATATACAGAAGTATCGTCGGTATATATTTCTCCGGAATCTTCAGCCAGCGCATAGCATCTTTTAAGTTCTGCAGCTTTGAAACCCTGGGGGGTCTGTACTGCACGGAGTTTTTGTCTTTCAGGAGAAGAAAAAATGAAGCCTTCCCCATCAGTTACCTTTACAGTATCCTTGGGTATCACTCCCGGAGTACAGGCTCCGTACTTCACTGTATTTTCAATAACCCTGTCTGTAAGTTCTTCAGTAACAAAGGGTCTTGCCCCGTCATGGATAAGGACGATTTCAGATCGTGGGTCAGTCCTTTCAAGACCTCTTCTCACCGAATCCATCCTTTCGGCACCACCGGGAACCAATGCCACAATTTTTTTAAAACCGTATGATGAAAATTTCTCCCTGAAATATTCCACTTCTGAATCCTTCATGACCAGAATTATTTCATCCACCGAAGGGTTTTTGTCAAAGGCCAGGATGGTATGATAAAGGACGGGATAACCGTCAAGGTCTAAAAATACCTTGTTGACGGATTTTCCCATCCTCTTTCCTGACCCTGCGGCGGCTATTATTACACTTACCACAAAAGTCACCTCTTTTATTGTTATCTTATATCTATGTTACTGCTGACTGTCTGAAAGAGGTCTTGCAAAGATCATCCTTCCTGCCGCAGTCTGAAGAACTGAAGTCACAACTGCTGTTATTTCTGAACCCACATACCTTCTGCCGTTTTCAATGACTATCATTGTTCCGTCATCGAGATAGCCTATGCCCTGGTTCTGTTCCTTGCCTTCACGGCTTACGAGGATTGTCATTTCTTCCCCGGGTAAAAGGACCGGTTTCACTGCATTTGCAAGTTCATTGATATTGAGTACTGCAACGCCCTGAAGTTCAGCGACCTTATTGAGGTTATAGTCGTTTGTCACGACCTTTCCTCCGGTTTCCCCTGCAAGTTTCAAAAGCTTGATATCGACTTCCTGGGCATCCTTGACTTCCTTTTCCCAGATAATTACTCT
>JBDHVQ010000104.1:0-7122 GCA_039809845.1 Clostridiaceae bacterium
CCCTATTCTACCACCAGGATCCGGTATAATAGGGGTGTATTCTATTTATCGCTTACACTCTATTTACCGCTTACCTTGCCACCGATGCTGTAAGTTTATTTTGATTCATAAGACAGAAAAACCGGCCATTTCTGGTCGGTTTTTCTGTCTGTTATATGTTCCTCTGTCCGAGGTCTCTTTTGTACATTTCAAACTCTTCGTCGTTACAGTAAACGAAGTGTCCGGGTAGTAATTCCTTATGTGTAGGAGGCTGCATACTGTAGTCGTGGACTGCAGGATCATAGGCAATCCTTACCCTTTTCTTTTCAAAGAACGGGTCTGGAACCGGTATGGCTGAAAGGAGTGATTTTGTATATGGGTGTATGGGGTTTTTGTATATCTCATCAGCCGGTGCATATTCAACGAGCTTTCCGTAATACATTACTCCTATCTTATCGGAGAAGTATTTTACTACTGAAAGGTTATGGGCGATAAAGAGTATTGTAAGTCCCATTTCCTTCTTTAACTGTCCGAGGAGGTTAAGTACCTGTGCCTGTATGGATACGTCGAGGGCTGATACAGGTTCATCGGCAATTATAAGATCTGGATGGGTGATGATAGCCCTGGCTATTCCTATCCTCTGTCTCTGTCCGCCTGAGAATTCATGTGGATATCTTGTTGCATGTTCTTTTGTAAGACCTACCTTTTCGAGAACTTCATATACTCTTTCAAGCATTTCCTTCTCGTTTTTTACAAGATGGTTGATCTTTAGACCTTCTCCGATAATATCCTGAACTGTCATTCTGGGGTTTAATGATGCAACAGGATCCTGGAATATCATCTGTACTTTTGAAGTTACTTTTTTTGTTTCTTCAGGATTGAGCTGTGATGATATGAGTTTTCCGTTTAAATAAACTTCACCTGATGTAGGCTCGTAAAGTCTTATTATGGTTCTTCCTGTGGTAGTCTTTCCGCATCCTGATTCACCCACAAGACCGAATACTTCACCCTTATTTATAAAGAATGACACGTCGTCCACGGCTTTTGTGAAGGACTTGTTTCTGCCTTTTCCTATGGGGAAGTAAAGTTTAAGGTTTTTCACTTCAAGAAGAGGTGTCTGTCCCATTTTTCTTGCAGCTTCCGCCACTTCATTGTGTGATTCAGAAAAGCCTTCTGTATCTTCAGGAACTATTATTTCTGCTCCTGTTTCTGCCGGTGTGGGGGCTATAGTAACTTCACCCGGTTCTTCTTCCACAACCTCAGTTATTGTTTCTGGTGTTTCACTTCTGAGGATTTCTGAAACTTCGCTGTTTCCATTTATATCTTTATTTTTAGATTCCTGCATTTCTTCTGAATTCCTCCTGCTTTGCCAGTCTCCTGTTTATTGTTTCCCTAAGCTGGGCGGGCATTTCCTGTTTCGGTGCATCAGGATGGAGAAGCCATGTAGCTGCATAGTGTGTATCCGTAATCCTGAACATCGGCGGCTGCTGCTCGAAGTCCACTTTCATCGCATACTGGTTTCTCGCTGCAAAACCGTCACCCTTAGGCGGGAATAACATATTGGGAGGTGTTCCGGGTATTATTGATAATTCTTCTGTATTTCTCGTTTCAAGGTCAGGCATTGATGAGAGGAGTCCCCATGTGTATGGGTGTCTCGGATCGTAGAATATTTCATCCACTGTTCCTGTTTCAACAATCTTTCCTGCGTACATAACGGCAACCCTGTCTGCGATATTTGCTACAACACCGAGGTCATGGGTTATGAACATTATGGATATATCTCTTTCAGCCTGCATCTGCTTGATAAGATCTATTATCTGAGCCTGGATTGTAACGTCGAGGGCAGTAGTAGGTTCATCGCATATGAGAAGCTGAGGATCTGTAATAAGAGCCGTCGCAATAACTATTCTCTGTCTCATACCACCTGAGAATTCAAATGGATACTGATTAATCCTGACTTCCGGTTCTGGAATACCTACGGCCTTCATTATTGCAAGTGTCTTCTGTCTGGCTTCTTCCTTTCCTGCCTTGCCGTTAAGGATAAGGGATTCAGAAATCTGTTTTCCTATCTTTTTAACAGGGTTAAGACTTGAAAGAGGGTCCTGGAAGACCATGGCTATATTGTCTGTCCTTAACTTTGCAAACTGCCTGTCGTTGTAATGGAGAATGTCCTTACCCTTATATATTACTTCCCCGCTCTCAATGATTGCATTGTTTGCAAGGATGCCCATTATGGCCCTTGAGGTAACTGACTTTCCTGATCCTGATTCACCGACTATTGCGAGGGTTTCACCCTTGTCTATATGGAAGGTTACACCTCTAACTGCTTTTACTGTACCTGAATAGGTCTTGAAACCTATTGCCACATTTTTAACTTCAAGAATTCTTTCTGCTGCTGTATTTTCAGTTGCCATATTTATCCTCCTACTGTCCTCTCATTGTCGGGTCGAACGCATCTCTTAAGCCGTTACCCATAAGGTTGAAGCAGAGCATAAGGATACATATGAAAAGTGCCGGGAATAAGAGAAGGTGCGGATAGTTTAAAAGTACAGTCTGGCCTTCCTTAAGAAGGTTACCTACCGCAGGTTCCGGTGGCTGGACACCAAGTCCTAAATATGAAAGGAATGATTCACTCATTATAACTCCAGGTACCGCGAGGGATACACTTGTTATGATGGGTCCTATGGCATTGGGGAGAATGTGCTTGAATATGAGGGAGGCATCTGATGCACCCATGGTCCTTGAAGCAAGGACGTATTCATATCCCTTGTATTTGTAGAACTGCGCCCTTATAAGGGAAGCCGTTCCCACCCAGCCCGTCAGTACGAATGAAAGGATTATAACCCCGATATTCTGTCCGAAGGTTGAAACTATTATTATTAGGAGGATCAGTGTAGGTATACCGGATATAATTTCCATTATACGGTAACCTATAAGATCGACCACTCCGCCGAAATAACCCATTACAGAACCTATAATAAGTCCTATGAATGTGTTTATGAAAACAACGACTGCTGCAAGGATAAGGGAAACCCTCGCACCCCTCCAGAGTCTTACAAAAAGGTCACGGCCGAGGTTGTCTGTGCCGAAGAGATGATACTGACCAGCAGGCACTTTCTTTTCCTTATAGGTATCTAACTTTACAGTAACCATTTCGGTTTCTTTTTTACCCTGCTTTACAATTTCTGATCCGAGTTCCTTGACAAGGATTCCTTCAGCTTTATACTTGTCAGCATTTGCCCTTGACATTATCTGTGTTCTTGTACCGTCTGCAATGCCTAGTTTTTCAAGTCCGGGTATTTTAGGAACAAGAAGCTGCTCCTTTACGTTCTGCTGGTTGAATCCAAATGGCTGAAGAGAAGGGCCTACAATTGACATGAGTATCAGGAATGCAAGTATGAGGAAGGAAACAAATGACATTCTGTTTCTTACGAATCTTCTCCAAGCATCCTTTGCAAAACCTACTGATTCAGTCTTGAAGGTTTCATCCTGTATCATGTGTTCAGACTGAACCAGGGCGAAATCTTCAGGCGTAAGCTGTGGCAGGTTGTCTATATTTTTTCTGTTTTCCATTATTTTTTTCCTCCCATTCTGATTCTGGGGTCTACAACTCCATAGAGGAGGTCAATCATAAGTGTGAATATAAGACTTATGAAAGTATACATCGCGTTCAGTGCTGTGGACAGCGGATAGTCCATGGTGTTAATAGCCTCTATATTGGTTGAACCCATTCCAGGAACACCGAATATATTTTCAATAACTATGGATCCACCGAAAAGGAAGATAACATAGCTTAAAAATATAGGGAGAAGAGGAACGAAGGCATTTCTTAAGGCATGTCTGAAAAGAGCCTGTACCTTATTAAGACCCTTTGTCTTTGCAAGGAGCATATAGTCCGCATTCATCTGTTCACCAAGTTCAGATCTCATGAACCTTGTGATGGTCGCAATACCACCGAAGGTCGATGCGAGGATCGGAAGAACCATTGAATGGAGTTTTGATAAGTTTAAAACTGTATCGTTGGAAAGTCTTATGGGGAACCATCCCAACTTAAATGCGAGGAAGTACTGAAGGAGTGCTGCCACGACGAAGGACGGAACCGATATGAAAAGTATGACCATTATCTGTATTACATGATCTATCCAGGTGTTCTTCTTTATGGCTGCAATGGTCCCGAAGAATACACCCACCGGCAACAACAGCAATGCTGAAAGGATATTGATGAGCATTGTTATTGGAAGTTTCTCTTTTATAATTCTGAAAACGGGAACGCCCGGCTTAACCTTCATTGATTCGCCGAATTCTCCTCTGAACATGTCACTTACGTATTTTGTGTACTGCTGTATTATTGGTTTGTCGAGATTGTATTTCTTTATGAGTCTTTCCCTTAAGAGTGGATTCTGTCCGCCGGCACCGCTGAAAGGTCCGCCCGGCTGCATCCTCTGGATAATAAAGAAAAGGGAAATAATTATGAATAGTGTAATAAAAAGTGCAATTACTCTTCTGACTATATATCTTCCCACTGAATATGTGCCCCCTTGTTTAATTTCAAAATGGAGATGAAGCTGTAAACTTTCTTAAGCTTCATCTCCATTTCAAGTCTTTTTATATTTATTATTCTACAGATTCAGTTTATTACTGAGCCTTTTCCATCTGATTTATTCCGAATCCTACAACAGGTATGTACATTCCGTCGCCAAATGGGAATATGATATCTTCCTGGAAGAGGACAGCATTTGTGTTTGCAAAGAGAGGAATTGAAGGAACTTCATCGAGCATGATTTTTTCCATTTCGATTAAGTTCTGGATTTTCTTTTCAGGATCAAGTCTGTCATCGCCTAAAACAGAAGCTTCCTGAAGCTTATCGAATTCAGCATTTGCCATCTGATTTGCTTTTCCAGGATAGTTTGTAGTCCATACTGCAAGGGATAACCATGGGTTTGTTGCAGACTGCCCGTTTGCTCCCATACCGATGTCATATTCACCTTTTTCGTATGCGTCGTATGCAGAACCTGAAGGCATCTGCTTAACTTCAACGTTTATTCTGTCTGCACCGAAGATCTGTTTCCACTGATCCTGAAGGTATGCTGCGAGCTGAGTATCTGTATCAGAGTTGTCAAATATCATCATTTCGATGTTTAAAGGAGTGTTTCCGTTTTCTTCATAACCCTTGTCGAAGAGGGCCTTTGCTTTTTCAACATCGTATCCGTAAGGATTGTCGATAACCTGTGAACCGTATTTTTCCCTGTAGTTTTCAGGATGTTCAAGGTCACCTACCATTGAAAGGATACCTACCCAGAAAGGTGCAGGCTGATAAGTCTTGAAGATACCGCCGGCAATTTCTTCCCTGTTTGTAGCCCAGAAAAGAGCCTGTCTGATGTTCTTGTTTGTTAGAGCCTTTTCCTTAGGAGTCTTGGAGTTAACGAAGAAGCCCCATACTGTGTTGGCAGATCCCATTCTCATCCTTGGGTCATCCTTGTAGTTGTCCCAGTCTGCATTTGGTATTGAAGTGTAGTCAAGGTTTCCGTTCAAGAATTCCTGAAGTCTTGCGGCACCGGATTTAATCATACCGAATTCAATGACACCTGGCTTGTAGTAATTTGAATCTTCAGCCTTTAATGCATCGAAGTTTGTCTTTTCGATCTTTACATACTGGTCAGGAATGAATTCAACCATTTTGTAAGGTCCGCATGAAGGAACGCTCTTAAGGTCAGTAGCATATGAAGTTTCAGTCTTGTCTGCATTCATGCCTGCTTCGTAAAGGTCTTTCTTAACCATATAAGTTGAAGCCATTGACCCGTAGAATGTATTTTCATCCATTTCCTTGTCGAGTGTTATCTGGAGGATATTTCCGTCTATTGCCTTGATACCTACCTGATCCCAGTCAACTGTACCTTCTGCATATTCTTTTGCATTCTTTACATTGAGTTCAACAGTAAGAAAAGTTACGTTGTCGTTGACAAGCTTCGGATCAAGGAGCATCTTCATTGAATACTCGTAGTCTTCTGCAGTAACAGGAGTGCCGTCAGTCCACTGAAGTCCGTCCTTTAATGGAATGTTCCATACGATGCCGTCAGTTGTTTCAGCCATAGACTTTGCATGATAAGGCACATACTTGTAAACAGGGGGTTCTTTTTCAGTATCGCCTGCAGTTACGTAAAGTGCACCAGCTGTGTAGAATGCCATGTCGTATTCAGTGTCCATAGTCATCCTGTGTGGATTGAATGTCTTTAAGGAACCTGTGTTCCTCTTTGCTGTGTAGTTGGTTGTTTCAACTACTTCAAGCGGTGCGCTTTCAGTTTTTTCCGCTGCCTGTGATGAAGCATTGGATGCATTTGACATAGCGCTGGCTGTCATCGGTGCAAGCATTGAAGCTGCCAGTGTGAACCCTGCTGCAAGAGCTGTGAAAGTCCTGTTGAGTTTCATTGTCTAAATCTCCTCCTGATTTTTTATCATACAGCCATCACTGCCGGAAACCTACCGCTCTTTTAATTACCCTTCCTTTATTGTATTATCTTTAGGCAGACCAGATTGCCATAAGGAGAATAAACAAATGAAAAACAATAAAATACTGATAAGTGCTGCTGCAGCATTCCTCTTCATTGTAATAAGGTTGTCAGTTTACGGAGAACCACTTATACTTTCCCTCTCAAATTCCTTCTTTTTCTTAGGACTTATAACCATGCTGGCCGGTCTTGCTGCCGTTGTGGATATTCTGGGTCTTTTCAAGTCCTTTGGGTATATCCTCCACAGAAGAAGAATAAAGGCTGAAAACGTCCAGAGAAAAAAAGATGGTGAAGTTCCCGTTGCCATTCCCGGTCTTGCAGACTACCTGGAAAGCAGGGACTACATACCGGTAAAGGTAATCATCGGACTTCTTTTAAGCGGTGCAGTATTCTGGATACTATCCTTCGCCTTTTCCATACTGTCAATGAACAGGTGATAACTGTTAATAATTTATATATATAATTATAAAGTAAAATCCGTTTTTTACAACTTTTTTATATTTTCACAATGATGACATACCAACGATGTTTCCGATTACATTGCTTTAAAAATATGAAAGGAAAGTTTCATTTGTTATTTTAAAATGATGTATCAGGTTCATTTTGACAACAATTTCAGACAATTCTTTCTTCCATG
>JBDHVQ010000105.1:0-7078 GCA_039809845.1 Clostridiaceae bacterium
ATAACCACACAGGATCTCGATGAAAATGGAAATATAATAAATGATTCAGAAAAGTATATTCCCTGCGATACACTCCTTCTTTCAGTGGGCCTTATACCCGAAAATGAACTGTCCGAAAAAGCAGGAATAATTATGGACCCTGTAACATCGGGGCCAGTGACTGACAACTTAAGAATGACTTCAAAGGAAGGAGTTTTCGCGTCAGGCAATGTCCTCCATGTCCATGACCTAGTTGATTATGTATCAGAAGAAAGTAAAATTTCAGGTAAATACGCAGCACTCTACTCACAGGTATTGATTCAGAATACTGAAAGTATCCCGGTCAGAGCTGTAAATGGTATAAGGTATGTTGTTCCACAGAAGGTAAGGACAGTAATAAAAGAAAAAATCAGTAATGAACAGCAGACACATCAAATAAATCATACAAATAATACAATACCAACTCATCAGACAAATCAATCAGGTTATAATTCTGAAACAGGAAAAAATGAAGAATTTTTCTTAAGGACTGAAAGGATATATGAGGATGTATATATAACCATCAGACAGGACAATGTGGTACTCAAAAAGAAAAAATACAGCATACTGATTCCATCTGAAATGGTAAGAATCAAAACGGATATCCCGCCCTCTCCCGAAGGTGGGGAGATAACTTTAAGTATAGAAAGGGAAGAAAATGAAGGATAAGATGATCTGCATAACCTGTCCCAAAGGCTGTGATCTTACAATAAGGGAGGAAGGAGACACCCTTACTGTGGAAGGGAATTCATGTCCAAGGGGAAAAGAATATGCCCTTCAGGAAATAAAAGACCCGAGGAGAACCCTCACCACCACAGTAAGAGTGGACGGTGGAATTTCTCCCTATACTTCCTGCAGGACCACCAAACCCATTCCAAAGGATATGATATTCACTACAGTTGAAATAATAAATAACCACAAAGTTAAGGCGCCGGTAAAAACAGGAGACATAATAATTAAGGATATTCTGGGAACAGGATCGGATATCATTGCAACAAAATTCGTAAAGGAGAATCCTTTAAAGGTAAAACCTTTAAAGGAATACCTTGAAAGATAAACATCTGAAGAAAAACATCTGAAAGAAAAACCTGTGCTAAGCAATACATTATGGTAAAAAACTGTGGTTTTAATAGTAAACTTACAGGCGATTAAGAAGGCATTTTCAGTAAACCATTGATAACAGCACTAACTCATAGGAATAATTCATTCATAACAATTCATTAAGTATAATACTTTCTGCACAGTGCATACATCACGAGCTTTCAGGAATTTAAGAGCACACATTTTTTCTCAAATATTTTATTGACAGGAAATAATGGAAGTATTAGGATATAGTAAACCAATATTCAAAGCACTGAAGGGAATAAGTAACACTGTACGGATGGATTAAGAAAGGAGCCGGCTGATGAAAGGCTTTTCCATAAGACAGAATGTGAATACATCCCTGAGCAGCACACCGAAATTATTCCGGATGCCGGATGAGAGTAGGCTGATGACGTAGGCACACGTTACAGTGCAGGGGTATGTAAGTACCCTCAGAGGTCTTTTTTCCTTACGGAAAAAAGATGAATATAGGTGGTAACACGGTAAATAATATCGTCCTTTTCTTTATGAAGAGGGCGGTTTTTTAATTTAAAGGAGGTGATTTCCATGGATGATGGCTATTATTATTGTTTCTTCTGTGCAGGTGAAAAGATCTTTTCAGAAGGTACTGTTTCTGAAGTGATCTTAAAAGGAATTTTAAGAATATTTATTGAAAGAGGAGATAATGAAAATGGAAACGATGGAAACAATGGAAACAAAAGAAAGTCTCGAAAAAATCATGGAAATCATCGGTATGGGAACAAGTGAGATAATCGGTGAAGAAGAAATAAGAGAAAAGATAAAATCCGGCAAAAAACTTATTTTAAAACTTGGGCTTGATCCCACGGCACCGGACATACATCTCGGTCATACTGTCGTATTGAGGAAAATAAGACAGTTTCAGGATATGGGACATAGTGCAGTAATAATTATCGGTGATTTTACTGCGGCTGTAGGAGATCCATCCGGAAAGCAGAAAATGAGGCCTATGCTGGACAGGGAGACGATTCTTGAAAATTCAGCCACTTACCTTAAACAGATATTCAAGGTACTCGATGAAAGTAAGACTGAAGTAAGGTTCAATTCAGAATGGCTGGGAAACATCGGTCTTCCTGAAATGCTTAAAATGGCATCTTCGGTGACGGTTGCAAGAATGATGGAAAGGGATGACTTTGAAAAAAGGTTCAGGGGTAATATACCCATAGGACTCCATGAATTCTTCTATCCATTATTGCAGGCAAGGGATTCAGTAGAAATTAAAAGTGACATTGAATTCGGAGGTTCCGATCAGACCTTCAATATCATCATGGGAAGAAGCCTTATGAGGTCAGAAGGAATGGATCCCCAGTCTGCGATATTCATGCCACTTCTTGAGGGACTTGACGGGAAGGAAAAGATGAGCAAGAGTCTTGGCAATTACATAGGAGTTTCAGAAAGTCCTGAGGTCATGTTCAGAAAGTGTATGGAAATTCCCGATTCACTCATTATAAAATACTTCACCCTCATTTCAGACTTTCTTCCCGGTGAAATAAAATCAATTGAAAAAAGACTCTCTGACGGCGAAAACCCAAGGGATATCAAGTTCATCCTGGCAGAAAATATAACACGGGTTTTCTGCGGAGAAGAGGAAGCCCTGAAAGCAGAAAAATACTTCAGGGAAGCTTTTACAGAAAAGGGAAATCTTCATGATGCAGAAATCCTTGAAATAAAAGGGAATCTTGTGGAGGATACATTTGAATCCCTGGCCCGGAAAGGTGTAGTAAAATCAAGGAGTGAATTAAGAAGACTTACAGAGCAGGGAGGATTCAGGATCAACGGTGAGAAGGCTCTTCTTTCTTCAGTTCTAAGATCAGGTGATATAATTAAAACAGGAAAGAAGGATTTTTTTAAAATATCAATATCAGAGGAATGAGAAATGCTGTGAAAAGATCATTTGCTGATAAACCTCCCACATTTGTTATTACAAAATCTTTATGTTAAAATGTTTATCTGTAGAATGATTATAACGGAGGTAAATCAATGGGTAGCTTTTTAACTGTATTATTATACATCCTTTCCATTTCGCTCATCGCTGTGGTTCTGGCACAGCCATCAAAGCAGGATGGATTAAGAGGATTCATTGGCGGAGCTCAGGACACCTTCTTCTCAAGGAACAAGGGAAGAACCGGTGAAGTGATGTTGTCAAGACTTACTGTCATACTTTCCTGCCTCATAGCCATAGTAACAATCGCCCTTCATTACTTCCAGTAGATAAAGATATGAGAGCAGCTCCTTCAGGAGCTGCTTTTTATATGCTTAACGGGGATTTAAAAGAAGGGATATATAATTCTGGGTGAAACAAAAATTATCTTTTTACGGAGTAAAAAAATGAAAAAAGCAGCTCTTCTTATTGCGGCATGCATTGCTGCTGCAGGTTTTGCAGTATCGACTGAAGTATCGGCAGAAATACAGGTAGTGACAAAGGCACAGAACAAAAGCAACGCGGAAAAAGGACAGCTTACATCAGAGGATATGATACTCATCGACCTCAATGAATATACGGTCAGCAAGTACAGAATCGTTACAGAAATTCCGGCAGCAGGAAATTTCAAGGGAATAAAAGCCCCTGAAGGTAATGAAATGGCTGTGGTATCCTTGGGGTATTCAATACCCATAAAAATGTATATCCTGCAGGAAATGCAAATACTTCCTTCTTTTTAAGAGACACAAAAAGCAATACAAAATACAAAGCAGATACTGTTTTTTCAGAAGAACTTGTATCTGCAGATGAAAGCTACGTAAAACTGGGAGGAGATATTCCCGGAGAAAGTTTCTTACAGGTACCCATGGTATTTGTGATTCCAAGGGATACCAAACCAGCTGACCTCGAATTTGTACTGGAATATAAGGATTCTTCAAACGGAGTTACTGAATATAAATTTGCTCTTGATAAGGAAGTAAAATAAAAATATGGTGAGACTATCATGACCATATCAATTCAAAGAATGCCTTTAAGTAAAGAATATGTGCATATAGCTCATGATTCCGGACGTCTGACAGGACATGGTACCGGGAAGTGAATCCGGAAGGAAATAGCTGCATATAACCCGGGCAAGATATTGCGGAAGTTACCGGCAGGAAATACTTACAATGAATATATCGGCAGATAATAAAAAATAGTTAATATTGATTGTCAGCGGGAAACAGTTTAACTGGAGCCCGCTGATATTTTCTTCCTGAGAATTCCCTTTTCTTATTGTTATGAAGTAATTCCATTAAGTATATGTATTGTCTGTTTTACTCTGATCGGAAGAAAACAGTTAAGACCTGATAATGTGTCAATTGTTTAAATAATAGGTTTGAATGGGTGAAGGTGAGGTACGGTGCTGTATAATAGAAGGAAAGATGAGAATAATAAAAAAGAAATAATTTAAAACGAGGTGAAAAATGGACCTAAATATTGACAGTGTAAGAGCATACCTCGCTGCAAGGAACGGAAAGACAATGCCGACCATAGAGGATCTGGCAGCTGAACTTGGAGCTGAAGGCAGGGAACTGACTGAACTTATTAAAATAATAGACAATATGGTAGTTACTGGTGAAATTACAGTAACGCAAAAAAGAAGGATAGCAAGACCTGAGGACCAGGGCTTTTATGCAGGCAAGATCCAGATGCATGCCAAGGGATTCGGGTTTCTCATAAGAGAAAGCGAAAAGGATAAAAAGACGAGAAAGGATATTTTTATACCTCCCGATTCCACTATGAATGCCATGAACGGTGATACTGTCATGGTCAAGCTTAAAAATTATGTAAGACCCACCGATGAAAGACTTGAAGGGGAAGTAGTAAAGATTCTTAAAAGAAATACTTCTACTGTAATAGGAGTTTACCGCGAATCCGAAAAATATGGATTCGTTGTTCCTGAAGACAGGAAGATAAAGGATGATATATATGTCAGAAAGGAAGACAGCTTAAACGCCAGGACCAACGATGTGGTGGTGGCGGAAATTGTAAAATACTCCACTGATTCAAGGGCTGCGGAAGGAAAGATCATTTCTGTCCTCGGAAGAAAGGGAGATCCAGGTGTCGACATGCTTACTATACTTTCAAAGTATGCACTTCCCACTGAATTTCCTGAAAAAGTAATTGAATATACGGATAATATACCATCTGAGATAACTTCTGAAGAGCTTGAAAAAAGACGGGACTTAACGGGAGAGACAATAGTCACTATTGACGGTGCGGATGCAAAGGACCTTGATGATGCTGTAACAGTGGAAAAGCTTCCAAACGGAAACTATAAACTGGGGGTACATATAGCCGATGTTACACACTATGTACGGGAAGGAAGCATCCTCGATGAGGAAGCACTGAAAAGAGCCACATCTGTATATCTTCTGGACCTTGTCATTCCGATGCTTCCAAGAAGACTTTCAAATGACCTTTGTTCATTGAATCCCGATACACTGAAACTGACTCTATCATGCGTAATGGAGATTGATGCCCAGGGAGCTGTAAAAGAATACGATATATTTGAATCCTATATCAAGACAGCGGCCAGGATGACGTACGACGATGTCACAAAAATCCTTGACGGCGATGAAGAAACCAGTGAGAAATATAAGAACCTCGTTCCTCTTTTCAAAAACATGGAGGAACTATACAGAATACTCCGTAAAAAGAGGGAAGACAGGGGAGCAATAGATTTTGACTTTACTGAAAGTTACATCGAACTTGACGGTGAAGGCAACCCCATCGATGTAAGACCTGCAGTAAGGGGTGTTTCAAACAGGATAATTGAAGAATTCATGCTTGCAGCAAATGAATGTGTGGCTGAATCAATGAGCTGGCAGAGAATACCTTTTGTATACAGAATCCATGAAAACCCTGATCCTGAAAAACTCGCGACATTTGCTCTCATGGCTACAAGCATAGGATATCCAATAAGGATTGGAAAGGATATAGTACCAAGACACTTACAGGAAATCCTTTCAAGGGTTAAGGGAACTGATGCAGAACAGGTCCTTTCAGGACTTCTTTTAAGGTCCATGATGCAGGCTAAATATTCTCCCAATAATCTCGGACATTTTGGTCTTGCTGCAGAATATTACTGTCATTTCACATCTCCTATAAGACGTTATCCCGACCTTCAGATCCACAGAATAATAAAGAAACAGCTAAAGGGAGAAATGGAAGGAAAAGAAATTGAAAGATATCAGGCAATAGTTGAAAAGGCAAGTATAATATCCTCTGAAATGGAAAGGGTAGCCCAGGATGCAGAAAGGGAAGTTGATGACCTTAAAAAGGCTCAGTATATGCATTCAAAGCTCGGAGAAGAATTCGACGGAATCATTTCTTCAGTTACAAACTTCGGCTTCTTTGTGGAACTTCCCAATACCATAGAAGGTCTCGTACATACAACGGAGCTGCCCGGTGATTACATTTATGATGAAAACAGGATGGTTTTATCTTCCACCACCGGAGGAACAGATTTTAAGCTCGGTGATAAAGTAAGGATCAAAGTTGCATCGGTGGATGTGGATGCAAGGCAGATCAATTTTGCATTCTTAGGAAGATTAGATAAAGAAGGGGATGTGTTTGAAGCCTACGACAGACAGAAGGCTGAACCCATCGTTGTCGGAAATTTTTCAAGGGAACAGGCAGGAAGAAGAAACAGGAAAGGGAACGAAGGAAAATCCAACGATAAAAACAGATCCAAATCAAAAAGCCGATCCAGGGATAAAAAAGGTTTCGGTGAAAAATCGCCCGAATCAAGGTCATTCTCCAAATCCCGTTCCAGAAGAGATAAAAGAAAATAAACAAAAATATCCAGGAGTCATCTGGAGTTTATAACAAGGTAAACTCCTGATGACTACACCATAAAAACTATTTACCCGCCGGATACCCTTCAATCAGGTTACCGGCGGGTTTTATGTTATTCAGTGAAGATTGTTTATGTATCTGGGTTTTGTATGGTATCTGGGTTTTGTATGGTAT
>JBDHVQ010000106.1:0-7001 GCA_039809845.1 Clostridiaceae bacterium
TGATTCTGATTTTCTGAGCTGCCATCTTCGCTACCTCCTTCTTTTCATGTACGTAAACTTCGACGCACAACAGTGGAATCATCGTAAACCCATCCGGGTGTATCATGCAAAAAAAGACGCATGAAATATCGGATGACCCCTTCGCCAAGGATTAAACCCCGGCCTGGCTCATCAGGAATTCCCTGGAAGTCCAGCAACCTCCTGAATCATCGCTACTGTTACACACTTAAATACAAACTTCATTTTCACTATCCCATACCAGCAGTTTCATATAGACTTACCGGGAGATGGAACAGATAAAAAGTTTGGCAGGTACTCAAGCTTTATAATTATATGATTATCTCAATAAGAATGCAAGTAAAATAAGGGTTAAATAAAAATTATTTTTACCCAATGAAAAACAGTGACCAGGAATTACTCCCCCGCCAGCTTATTCCTCATTCAACCGGTAATCCCCAGTGCTTTTCCGGTACTGAAAGTTTTCCTTGCAACATCAAAAGCTTCTTCAAGTGTCAGTCCATAGAGTGATTCTTTGTCTGAACCGGCTGATTCAATAAATTTTTCCTTATCATTCTTCCCACGGAAGAATTTCATGTTGTTTCAGCAGGTGAGTGCCCAGTCTGAACTGCTCCTTAAATCCATGTGGGTGACACAGAGTCCCTCCGGAGAATATGACTTAAGTTTCCATCTCTGATTTCAATATGTATCGGTTCTCCGCAGACTGCGCATCTTGAATCTATAGTCACATCCTTACCCAGGGTAAAAGCCGCTCCCAGTGAATCAACGGCACACATGGCATAAAATGAATCCCCTTTATGAAGTTTGACATTATGCATGATTTTAAGTCCTGAAACAGGATAGGCATAAATAACCTTCCCTTCACAAACTGATATTACTTTCTTTTCCGCAAGGGATTTCATCATGTCCGAAGGAATACTCTCAACCTCATCCAGACAGACAACTCCCCCATTATCAATCATCTTATCTATAATTGCAAGCCTTGCCCTACATTCTTCACAGCTTAATTTTTCTTCTATATTAAGTGCATTTTCTGCATCAAATTTTCTCTTCATGATTTATTCCTTCCATTACAATTTACAGGAGCAAAAGTCCTGATACTTTATGGAAAATTATAAACCAAACAGTAATGCAAATCGATTGCATTTAACTTAAAAATGTATTATCAGTTTAAATCCAAAAAATAAATTTCCGGAACAAATTCAGGTAAGGAAGAATCAGGTAAGGAAGATGGTAAGTATATATAGTGGAAGAAAAAAAAGACTTCCTGTTTAATCAAAGGAAGTCATCATTTTCAGTTTGTCATTTACTCAGAATATATCCTGATTTACTTATTCCCCGCCTTCTCCGGCACCATCAGTAGTTGTATCATCACTATCATTTCCTTCCTGGTTATCAGGCTGAGGCTGTGGGGTTTCTTCCGGATGATATTCTTCAGGATAGGTATTTACTCCGCTGGTTACCTGGGGACCAGGCTCAGGTGTTGTATCCGGTGTTACCTGTGGTATCTCGCTTATTTCTGAGTAGAAACCAATCAGTACCTGATTTTCATCCATTCTCAGGAACAATTTATATGGTGACAGTGAATTGTGATTAAGATCCCTTAGTTCCACAGTGTACTGATCAGGACCTTCAAATATCCTGTATTTATTCTTATATACAGACTGGGCTTCAGCGAGTGTATTTACTCCAAGCCTTAATCCGCCCTGGATATAGACAGGAATCTCCCTGTTGTTGATGACATAACCCGTCTGAACCGGCTGGTAGTTTATATACTGAACCCAGACCATGGCATTGTTTAAAGCCTGTCCTGTAAGCTGGTAGGAGTATTGGTCGTGCTGTGTTTCATCTATCCATTCAATTCCCAGTGATTCTGCATTGTTTACAAAATACTCAGGATTTGATTCAACACTGAATACCTGTCCTTCCGGCATCTGGAATAAAAATTCCCTTGAAAGGTCTGTGACTATTTCAGAAGGTAATTTAACTTTTCCTTCAGTACCTTCCGTTAAACTGTCATCGGAAGGATATATCCATCCACCGGCTGTGCCGTCCTGTTTTGTAATATTGACTGCTCCGTTCCCGTCTTCCTTATAAATGAAGTAATTTCCCGCAGGATATATTCTGATCGGGTTTACCCTGTTATATGCATCCTCTGCAGTTCCATATACATAGTAGGATTTTTCAATTTTCGTATCACCTTCCTGCGGAGCGGAAGTTTGAGGTGCAGACGTTTCATTCTCCGGAGGAGTAGAAGGAACTGCAGCTGTATTTCCGTTTCCTCCCACAGAAGGAGAATTTGCCGTTCCGCCTGATGGTACGGTTGCTATAGTTGCCGCAGGGGTGGTTGCAATGGTAACTGTGGGAACAGTATTTACTGCAACTGTAGATATTCCTTTTTTGGCATCGGCCTGGGCCTTAAGATCTCTTAATATCTTTGCCAGCTGCTTAAATACCGGAGTCTTCATTTCTTTTTTGGGAACTGTCTGCCCGGGTCTTGTATAGGTAGGAATGGTATTTACAGCTATCGTCTTTACCGGTGTCGTGGCTATCGTGATTTTATTCGGTGCCGGAAGTGTGATTTTTGTATTGGCCGTATTGCTCAAAGACGTATTGCTTTTAGGCTTTGACATATTTTGAGATGCATTGGTCACAGTCTTTGCAGCATTGCTTTCACTTGTGGCAGATTTTAAAGCACATGATGAAAGAAAGGATACCGAGAGGATTAGTATCCCCGCATTTTTTATATATTTTTTCATAATACCCCCATCTTAAGATTTTGTTTACCTTAGGTATAATATATCTGCAGTTTATAAATTACAAATAAAAAAGATAAGTTCCTGTCTGTTATTTTTACTTTTTCCACAATTACCGGAAACAGACATGCTGACTGCAGGTGATACAATCGTTTTAAGATATGACATATGCACCAATTACATTCTTAAGATGGGAAAGTATGAATCTGTGACCTTCTTGATTGAACAAGGCAGTGCAGTTTTCATATACGTTATTTTATAATTGAGATTATATAAATCCACTGCAGTATGGAGTATACATATATCAGTACATACACCCATGAGCACCACTCCATCTATTCCTTTCTCACGGAGTATCAGATCCAGTGGGCTCCCGCAGAATGATGAATATCTTCTCTTATCCATCCAGAGGACATTCCTTTCACCTTTTATTTCCTCATATATTTCTCCGGGGAGTCAATATAATTCTCTTCCTCTGGTTCCTTCAATATTATGAGGTGGAAAGAGCTTTGTTTCATAATGGGTAAGTTCATTTTCCCTGTGATAGTCCATGGCAAAGACTATAAAGTCTCCGTCAATATGTGCCTTTCTTATTCTTTCAGCTATATTATTCTCAATTTCCCTTCCCGGTAATCCGCAGGTAAGTTTTCCATCCTCCGCTATAAAGTCATTGGAATAATCTATCAGTATATATGCTTTCATGAGTAAATTCCTCCCCAATAAAGTTTTTAATGTTTTTTATAGTCCTCTGTATTATATAGTAATGAACGTTTTCCAACGGAATGCTGGCTGTCTGAAAGGATTACAGAATAAATCACATCAGTATCGGTGCCGGACTTTATCTTACCACCCTTTGGAAAAGATAATATTAAAATGGGGATTATAAAAATCAACGGAATTTAATAAAAACCGTAATTTTTCACATCAATGCTTATGGTGCCATTTTTCATCACCACCACTTTCAAGAATCCCTTTAAATTAATGCAAAAGAAAAGGACAGCGGATGATCTGCTGTCCAATCCTGGGTACTTTATCTTTGTTGCTTTATTTACTGCTTTTTTGTTGCTTATTTAATTCCCATATGATTTTCTGTAAATCTCGTACCATCTCTGATACTACTCTTGAAGATAAGAATCTTCATTTAGTTTCTCTAACTGATGAATCAACTATTGAAACTCTTTTACAGCTCACATATTTAAATATTCTTCTTAAATCTTATAACCCTTAAATGATACTGTTACGCTATCCCTTCATCCTGAAATCCAACATTTACAGGAAAGTTCAAATTTATCGTGTATCAATATTTAAAGTATATTTCTTCAGTTCCCTCATATAGTGGTTTTAGTCTTTAATATTTTGATCGTTGGATCTTTCAGACTGCCGTCTCATATGTACGGGTTGTATTCTGAAGACTTCTTTGTACTATATTCCGGGTATTAAATCGTTCTGCATGGGATTCATCTCCCTCTTATGAAACATTTCCCTTTCCTGCAGTATTTCTTTAAGATACTGCCCGGGACTCGTTTCTGGTCCGATCAATTGATTTTATCTTCCGGATAAGAAATTTCTTCCGGCTATAAACAGTCTGTCGGTATATCCTCTGTCATGGGTATTACTCCTGTTTTAAAACATTTTCCTTTTTTAGTCTCTTAAACATCCCTGAAAGGAATGAATATAAAACTATTCTTTCTTTTACTTTAAAACTTAATTTTTAAGGCTTAAATCTCTGATTCTTAATGCTTAGATCTCTGATTCTTAAAGCCTGAATCTTCAATTCTTTTACCGGATTCCGCACAAGATTCACTTTTATTATTTACGGAACCTTATTTTAAATCCATTTTTAAATCTGGCTGGAACTTTTATCTTCTGATCAGAATGTGTTCCTGTCCGGTTTTTTTATTCAGATTTTTATTACTGCCGGATCTGACTTGCCGGCCCTTAATTTTCTGGTGGTATATCCTTAGTCATGGGTGTTACCCCCTTATTTTAAAACCTAAGTCATTTTAAAAGATATTTCTGTCTTTAAATCTATATCTTCTGTGATTCGGTTTTGATTCTTATTTCTTAATTGCTTAATTGCTTAATTGCTTAATTACTTAAATGATTCTGGTATTTCTTTATTACTGTGCCGGTTATTTATCTTACCGGCTCTTACTTTTCAGGTGGTGTATTGTCATTCATCGGAGTCTCCCCCTTCTTAAAGAAACATTTCCCTTCTTCCATAAGGTACTCACTATGGTATAACCATCTGATAGTCCTTATTTACGGGACTCGTTTCCGGTCCTTCCTGAAATTTTCAGGTTTATTATTACTTTTATCTGATATTCAATTTTTAATTTTACTGATCCTAATATACTTTTCATTCTGTCCTTATGGTAATTACGATATTATAATAATATTTTTAAATGTCCTATTATTATAATTTTTCTGAAAAGTTTGGTGGATCAGCTTCTGTATTTGAGTACATCGGCTATCACCTCTTTTTGATTTTCTCAGATAAGGATATGTTCTGAATAAAGTGATATCGTGTTATTTTATGATATCCTTTCCCTCTTCTGATTTTTATTTATCCATTTATGCTGGTATTTTTGTTTTTCACTGAAGGTAAATCATTCTTACTATCTTTATGGTATTTATCCTTACCAGTATATTCAAACTGTTTTGTTATTTCTTTACTGAATCAATCCTTCTCGATATAAATCAATCCGTTGGATTTTTGGTTTTACAGGATAACTTAAGGTTTTTCTTGCCCTGAATTTTTAGTTTTTTATTATTCAAGAGGAGAATCTAATTGTTTCTTTCGATTTCCAATGGGTATTTTCTGAAATCTTTCTCCGGTTAATAGTTTCCGATCATTCATATTGATATGATCCTTGGATATTTCTTATCCGGATTTCTTCTCTTAAATCTTTTTACCCTTAAGTGATTTGTATTCATATCACTTTATTCAGCCTTTCCTTATTATTCTTTTGCTTATTCAGCTTCATTCTTTCAGTTCAATTCATCTTAGGATTCAGTTTCCTGTTCAGGTGATATTTATTGAAACAATGGAATTTAGGATAAGTTAATGGAAATGGAAAGTTTCAAACCTTTTAAGTTACTGATATACTTTTCTTCCAGTAAATGTGTCAGTTTCTGGTATTAAGATTTCTGACCTTCTGATATTAAGTTGTTCCCTTACTGTGATAAACTTCAGCCTGGACTTTTATAAAAATCATCCTATTTTTGATATAAGGGTTTTTCTTTCTTCTTTAAAGGTTTCTTTTTTCCTTCCTTTTTAAGTACTTTCGGGAAGTCCTGAGTTCCTTTAATATGATGAAAGTTTATTCAGGTTTTTGTTTTTTTATCCTTTCTGGATTATCTATATCATATACCCACTCGATTATTATTTCAATACTTTTATTATATATATTCAATTAATATAATTTGAACTGGGTGTATTTTAATGCCATCTCGGCAATAATCGGTGAAAATGGCATAACGAGGGGATTTCATAGGAGTGTCTGATTTCTGTAACCTGCGGGGTATTAATATGCTGTTCACTATTTTCAGGGCAGCATCTATAAATCCAAACTCAAACCCAGTTTATTTATCCTTAAGTTCTGAATTTACAGTTTCCAGGTCGAATTTTAAACTCTCGTCAGGAAATCCATTTCCTATGAGTTCCAGGATTTCAGAATAACTTCCTGTCTCTTCAGGGAGATTCTCACCTTCATAGGCTTTTACTTCAGGATACTCCCTGTAAGCTTCTTCCCCCGTTTTTACTATATTGAGAGTTCTGAAGCAGCACATCTCGTAATAATAGGAAAATTCATCAAAATTATCTGTCAGCTCTCCGACGGTGATATCACCGGACTTTAATATCCTCTTTCCACTAATAATACCTTCCGGATCAGCTGTGATTTCTATACTGTCCCCTGCAGAGAAAAAATACATATGACGGTTATCCCATCCCATTATCTTCTGTATGATTTCATGAAGGTCTCCGGGATTTGTATTTTCCGGTATGGACACAGTTCTTTTTACTTTAATATCAGGATGCTCCAGAGTTAATATCAAGAACTATATTTCTTTCAGTTTTATCTTTCATTGTTTGCCACCTTCAGTCATTTATTTACTTCATTATATATCTTTCTTCGGATTACACTGTATGTTTTCAGGAAATGTCTGTGTTTTCCGGAACTGTCTGTACCTTCCTGTATGTACCCTCCTGGATGTACCTTCCTG